>NZ_JAGPXZ010000001.1:0-48547 GCF_018070305.1 Micromonospora sp. M51
GATCGAGAGATGGCATGGACGAAGCCGTATCCGCGGAGTTGCGGAGCGGGCGGTGCGGATGGTCGCCTAGGTGCGGCCGGACTACGAGTCTGACTGGGCGGCGATCACCGCGGTGGCGGCCCGGCTGGCAATCGGCACGGCCGAGACATTGCGGAAGCGGGTCCGGCAGGCGCCGGTCGATGACGGCCAGCGGCCCAGGTCACGTCAGAGGAGTCGGCGGAGCTGAAGCGGTTGCGGCGGGAGAACGCCGAGCTGCGTCGGGCGAATGAGGTCTTGAAGGCCGCGTCGGCTTTCTTCGCGGCCGAGCTCGACCGGCCTACGACACGCTCGTGAAATTCGTTGCAACGCGAGTTCGACCCATGCGGCGGCTTTGGTTGCCTACGCACAGTCGACGAAGCGTAGGCCGACCGGTGTCACGATCATGTTGGTCAGGTTGAGGTCAGAGTGGATGAGTGCCTCACCGTCCATCGTGGGGTGTGCAAACCCGAGTCGGGCTGCTGGGGTGAACCACGCCTCGCCGGGCGCTGGCGTATTTTGAACTGCCGTCAGTGTGGCGAGGAGCAGGTCGAGGTCGGTGCTGCCAGGTGAAAAGGTCGGGGTGGGGACCGGGCAGATGCTCGGTCCCCACCAGCCGTCGGATTGGAACTGCCACAGGACTGCGGGCGCGTACCGGTCGACGGCGCGGGTACCGCCGGTTCGTAGCGCAGCGACCGGACGCTCAACTCGCCGGAGGCCGCCTTGACGAAGATCTGTCCGGCTGGTCGGGTGACTGTCGAGGCGATTTCAGCGCGGTCGCCACTGGAAGCCGGGGTGACGTCCAGGGTTCCGCCGATCCGTTCGGCGATCGCTGCCGTAACGCTCTCCGGCAGAGCGGTCCAGTCCTTACGCATCGGTTGTCTTCCCTGCTACTTGCTCAGCTGAAACGGGATCGGCAGACAGCAGGATTCAGCCTCGCCACCCGAAGTCCGGTGTCCACCCGGTAGGCGGTCTCATGTCCCGTTCTCGCGGGTGGCGGATGGGTCATGGTCGCAGAATCGGATGGCTGGTTTGGTCCTCGGTGGTGGTCGTCCTGGTTGGCTGGATGTCGCCGTGGAGAGGGTTGCGGCGCATGGAACAGATGACCGGGCCGTCGGGCAATTGAATTATCGATCCGGGGGTGTAGCCGTGCCGGACGTGCAGGCTCTCGGCGTCGGGGGTGGTGCTCGTCCAGGACAGTAGGTTCACCTGGTCGAGTCGGCTGCGATGGTGGCTGAGCAGGGACGTGCCGTGTCCTGACCGCCTGGCGGTGGGCGACACGGCGAGGAACGCGAGGTGGTAGTGGGGCTCATTGGGTCGATCTGTGGCGAGTAGCCGATCGAGGAGGTCGAAGCGATCGCTGTGGGCGCCTGCGGCGTCGCCGAGGCGGGTGGGGTAGTTCGCTGGTGGCGGGATGGGCCGGTATCGGTGGAAGCCGACGGTGACGGCGGTGGCGTCGTCGGTGAGGTGAATGTCGCCGTAGAACAGGGCGTGCTCGACCCAGATGCCGAGGACGTCGGTGAGGATTCGACGTCGTGGGCCCGGGTCGGGGATCAGCCAGGTTGCGAGAGGGCTGGGATCGAGGGCGTCGGCGATGAGTGCGGCGACGTGGTCTTTGTCCGCCCAGCGGGCGGCGCGGATACGCGGGACAGTGTCCATGGCGGGGGTTCCTTAGAAGGCTCTTGGTTGCGGGGTCAGGAGCTGCTGCTGTTGGCGCGGCTGTGGACGAGGAACAGTTGGTAGTCGTCGACCGACGGGCCAATCCGGTCGCTGCCGGGCGGTGGTGCGAGTGCTGCTCTTTCGTAGGCGAGTAGTTCGCCGGTGGCGGGGTTGAGGATCAGCAGGAAGCGGATGTCGTTAGAGGTGGCGCTGACGCCGATGCCGGTTCGGCCTGCCCTGTCGGTGACCGGGCCGTGGTAGGTGATGCCGGGGGTGTCGCGCAGGACGGTGAGGATCGCGGTGCGGGCGGCTTGGTTGGGGGTGCTCCAGCCGAGCAGGCTGACGAGGCCGCGAATGACGGCGGTGGGTCCGAGGAACCGCGGCTGGCGCGACCGGTTGGCATTGATGTGCGCGGTGAGCGCTGCCGGGTCGGCGGCGATCGACCGATGGGTCCGCCCAGCTCGCCGGGTTTGTAGGTGCTGTCGTCGGTGGGCTGCTGACCGGTGGGGTAGCGGCTGCGGGTGGCGCGTCCGGAGGCGTCGTCGGCACGCCAACGTTGCTCTTCGAACAGCACGATCCGCGTGGTGGTGCTGTTGCCCGCGATCGTGGTGTCCGTAGCCCACTGCAGCAGGTGGACGTAGGCGAACCGGCCCGAGATCGCATCGGAGCCGGACGGCCCAACCGCGACGGTTTTCAGAGCCTGCCGCGAAGGGGTCGACGCCGGCAGACGCGTCGGCGATGGTTCGAGTGTCTGCTGGGCACGTGTCTTGAGCTGGGCTACCGTCAGGGCGGCGGGCGACGGACACGGCTGCGCCACGGCTGGGAGAGACGCGGTGGCGCTGGAAGGTGAAGGTGCGGTTAAGGCCGGTACGACGGTGCCCGTCCAGATCGGAATGGCCGTGGCGGTAGCGAGCAGGCCGAGCGCGCAGACGGCGGCAGGGACCTTTACGTACCGGGTGGGGCTTGTCGGTCGGAGGTCGCATGTGGGGCAGGTTGTTCACGGTGGGCTTTCTTGAGGTGAGGTGAATTGGGGCTAGCGGTAGGCGGCGGTGGCGAGGTCACCGACGGCGGCGTCCACGGCGGCGGTGATGTCGCGTACTGACTGGTAGTGCTGCCCGGCGATGGCTTTCAATCGGGCGGTCAGGGCTGGGGTGTCGTCATCGAGGTAGAGGTGGTGGGTGAGGCCGAGGTTGGCGACGAGGCCGGCGAGGGCGGCGGTGTGGTTGTTGGGTTGTTCGTGGCCGGCGGCGAGGTAGCGCAGGCGGGAGCGGGCGATGACGGCCCATTTGCTGTCGGTGGGCAGGTAGGTGTCGGCGCGGATGAGGCGGCCGAGGCGCCGTCGGGTGTGGTGGCGCAGGATGCCGCCGGCGACCAGGCCGGCGCGGGTGCGGTCGTAGAGTTCGTCGGAGAACCCGCGCAGCCACGCCCGTAGGGGTGGGTGGGTGTGGCGGATGGTGGCGGTCGCGGCGTCGGCGATCAGGTCTCCGATTGGCCGGTCGATGTGTAGGTGGATCCGTTGGTGGGTGGCCGGGCGGGTGTGGTCGTTTGGGTCGAGGGTCACCCGCCCGGCCAGGTACAGGTCGATCAGGACCGCGCCCGCGAGCCCGAGTGCGAGGGCTTGCCGGTGCACGTGGGGGTGTCCGGTGTCGTCGTCGTGGCCGAGGAGGAACAGCTCATCGCGCAGCGGCAGGCGCGGGATCGACGCGGTCATCGTCCGGGCTCCTACCGCAGCCCAGTGGTGAGCCGCCGCAGCCGCTCGTGTGCCCCGCCGTATGCGGTACCCGGGGCGGGGAGCAGGGTTTTGTCGATGGCGGCGAGGACGGTGTAGTTGGGGTCGCACACGTTGCCGATCGGCGCCCGCCCCGCCTGGGACACGAGTTGGTAGGCGTCCAGGGTTTCCAGGCCGGTCAGGGCGCTGACCCACCTGACGAGGTCGTGTTGGGCGATGCGGTAGGCGTCCTCCAATGGACGGGCGCACCCGATGGTCAGGATGTCCTGGTCAGTCTCCAACCGCGGCCACCGTGTGGTGACGCCTTTGATGACGTCGATGGCGAGGGTGGTGGTCGTGGCGATCTCCACGCCGACGCCGCAGGCCTCGCCCTCACCCTGGCGGGCGTGCCCGTCGCCGAGGGCCAGCATCGCCCCGTGAACGTTCACGCCGAGGTAGAGGGTGGTGCCGGCGCGCAGGTGCGGGGTGTCGAGGTTCCCGCCGTGTGTGTCGGGCACGAGTGTGGAGCGGGCTTCGAACGCGCCGGGGGCGACACCGATCGTGCCGATCATCGGGTCCAGCGGCAGGTCAACGCTGTGGTCGCTGCGGGTGGCCTGAAACCGCACGGTGCCGGCCTGCCGGTCGATGCCGTACACCCACACCCGCTCCTCCAACGCCGGCTGCAGGGTAGCGGTGTGGGAGGTGGACGTCAGTGCCCCGAAGTGCGGGAACGTCGAGGACACACCCCAGTCCCGGGCCGGGGTGATGGCGGCGAGGTGGACGGCGAGGGTGTCGCCGGGCTCGGCGTCCTCGACGAAGAACGGCCCGGACACCGGATTGAGGTACGGCATGCGGCAGACCTGCGACGGCAGGTCCGCCGGCCCCCGAACGAGACCACCGAAGCAGTCCTCCGTCACGACGGTGAATGCGTCCCCGCCGCGCACGTGCGCGACCGGCATCCGACCGCCGAAGGTGTAGGCCAGTTCGTCTCGGGCGGGCCGGTAGGTGAACGTGTCCATGCCGGTCACACCCGCTCCACGTGACGCGCCTGCGGCTGCGCGGGCGCCAACCCCGAGAGGGCAGGGCGGCGGCCGGACAGGTACAGACCAGCCAGGACGATGCTGCCGAGGGCGAGCCAGGCCAGGCCGAGGCGCTGGGCGGCGATGTTGGCGTTGACCACCACCCACATCAAGATGGCGAAGCCGACGGCGGGCATGACCAGGTGTGCCCACCAGTTACTGCTGCGCTCCCGGATGAGGTGATGCACCACGACCGAGACGTGCAGGACCAGGAACGCGACCATCGCCCCAAAGTTGATCAGGGACGACAGCAGGCTGATCCCATCCGCACGAGTCGCCATGTACAGGCCCAGCGCCAGCGACACCGCCCCGGTAAGCAGCGTCGCGTTGAGCGGCACATTGCGCCGGATCGATACCTTCGCCAGAAACGCCGGCAACTGCCGGTCCCGGGCCATCGCGTACAGCAGCCGAGACGTCGCGACCTGAGCGACCATCGAGTTCGGTAACCCCCACGCGATGGCTGTCGCGACTGCGCACAGGGTCGCCAGCGCCCCCCCGCCAGCCACGGCAGCGGCGTCGTAGAAGGCGGTCCCGTTCGGATCACCCTCGGCGAGAAGCGCGGCCGGGTCGGGGACGAGCATCGCCGCGAGCCATGTCTGCGCTACGAACAGCACCCCCGCCAAGACGAGAACCGCGGCCATCGCGCGGCCGATCTGCCGAGAGCCGCCCTTGGTCTCCTCGGCCAACATCGAGATGCCATCGAAACCGAGGAAGGACAGCACCGCGATCGACACCGCACCCCCCACCACCGACCAGGTGAAGGTGTCGGAGTTGTAGAACGCCTCCCAACTGAACCGGCCCCTACCCGAGGCGAGGGCCCAGCCGGCGACGGCCAGGAACACCGCCAGGATGATCAGCTCGCCGATCAGCATCACCCGCGTGACGGCCGCGGTCATGCGGATACCGACCGAGTTGACGATCGTGTTGACCGCGACGAACCCGAGCAGCCACAACCACACCGGCACCGACGGGACCGTGGCGTGCATCGCCACCGACGCCACCAGATACAACAAGCCCGGTACGAGCACGTAGTCCAGGAGGATCACCCAGCCGGCGAGGAACCCGACCGGCGGGCTGATGCCGCGCCCTGCGTAGTTGTAAACGCTGCCCGACATCGGGAACGCCTTCACCATCTGCGCATAGGAGAACGCCGTGAACACCAACGCCACCACACCGATCGCATACGCCAAGGCGACCAGCCCGCCGGAGCCGACGTACACACTGCCGAAGATCGCCATCGGGGCGATCGGCACCATGTACACCAAGCCGTACGCCACCAGATCCCGGAAGCGCAGCCTTCGGGCCAGCTCCTGGTGGTACCCGTAACGCGCTAAGCCCTCTTGCAAATGCACTGCAGCCCTTCCGATCCGATTGAGTCTTGATTGGGCGGGGACATCTTTACCGGCCAGGCCTGTGGGCCTTTCCGCTTCGAAAGGGTCGCTCGGATTGAATAGCCGGGTCGATACCGGAAATGCGGACAGGGGAGTTGTCCGCATGAAGAGGGCGATGACACGGCGACCCGGCCTGCGCCCGGTTCGGCATACGGCGTCCAGCGACTGGGGCGGAGGACTCCGGCGTAGAGTCGCCGATGTCCGAGGAGCACTCGTGCCGGTCCGGCGACGGGCGGGCTACGCAGAGTTGTTCGAGGAGGGGCCCGTGAACGTGGCGGAGTCTGTCGCTGCTGTCTCGCTGGGCGATGCCGTCGGCGCGTCCGTCAGCTACGACCAGCTGCGCGTCTCAGACGGCGCGCTTTATTGGTTAGAAACTCGCCCGGACGCAGGTGGGGTCACGACATTGACGTATTGGCGGGGCGGCGAGGGCGTACGCGATGCCAGCCCTGCGGGGTTTAACGTGACTAACAGTGTCCACGCGTACGGTGGAGGATCTTTCGCGGTCGCCGAGGGATGGCTGTGGTGCGCTGGCGAAGGTGGCCTGTACGAGGGTCGTCACGGCGGTGAGCTCGACCTGGTCAGCCAGGCTTCCTTGGGAGATCTGACACTCGGCGACGGCGAGTTGCTGGCAGTGCGAGAGTCGGACCACGGCGACGAGCTGATCGGGATTTCGCTAACGGGCACACGACAGCGGAGAACCCTCGTCGCGAGCAGAGGTTTCCTCAGCGCACCACGGCCAGGTCCCAGCTCCCTGGCCTGGTCTGCTTGGAGCGAGCGCGACATGCCTTGGGACGCCTGCGAGGTATGGGTGGCGTCCTACTCGCCGCACGGGCACATCGAGGCACCGGTGAAGGTCGCCGGCGGTGCCGACGAGTCGGCGATCGAGCCTCGGTGGGGACCCGATGGCGCGTTGTACTTCATGTCAGACCGCAGCGGTTGGTGGAATCTGTTCCGCTGGGATGGAGACAAGGTCGAGGCGGTGGCATCCATTATCGGTGAGTGCGCCGCAGAGCCGTGGGAGCTGGGTTACGCGTCATACGACTTCCTTGAAGACGGTCGAATCGTCGTGGCAGTACAGGACGGGCCGCGACACCGACTCGTTCTCATCGATTCTTCCGGCGCTGTCCGTTCTGTGGAGCTGCCGTACACGTCGATCAAGCCCTACCTGGCTGCGCTGGGGACGGCGGTGGCGCTGATCGGGTCGTCACCGACGGTGGCACCTCAGATCGCTCTCGTTCACCTGGGCGATAACGACCCGCAGGTGGAGGTGCTTGCCAAGTCGGAACATGCCGGGCTTGCCAGGGTTAAGGTGTCGACGCCGACGGAGCTGCGGGTCCGCGTCACAGACGGTCGTGAGGTGCTGGCGCTGGTGTATCCACCGGCGGGCTCGCCGGCGTCATGGCGGGCTCCCGTGATCGTTCGGGCGCACCCTGGGCCAACCGCGTCCTGCCTGTTGCGCCTGGACTGGCAGGCGCAGTTTTTCACCAGTCGCGGATTCGCTGTTGTTGATGTGGACTACCTCGGCAGCACGGGGTACGGCCGGGCCTTCCGGGAAGCCCTGTATGGCCGGTGGGGCTTGGACGACGTTGACGACTGTGCAGCAGTGGCGAACCACCTCTTAGCAGCAGGGCAAGCCACGCCAGGGCAGGTTTTCATCCGCGGTGCCAGCGCTGGCGGATACACGGCGCTGCAGGCGGTGGCACAGCACGGCCCCTTCGCCGCTGCTACCGCCATTTCAGCGATCGTGGATCCTGACCGATGGACGAAGACGGTACCTCGGTTCCAGCGTGCGCACGCCTTGAGGCTTCGCGGCGGTGCCGGGCGAGTCGAGGCCGCTGCTGTCCGGCGACCCGTGTTGTTCATCCACGGCACCGCCGATGAAGTGGCAGTGATGGGGGATGTATGCGAGCTAGCCGATCATCTGGCGGCCCGAGGCGTTCCCCATGAGCTGCTGCTTCTTTCTGACGTCGGCCACTACGTGGCGACGTCCACGGGCGCCGGTGCCGCTTTGGAGGCGGAGTTGGCTCATTACCGTGCTGCGGTGGCGGCTGCGGCGACCAGTTGAGGGGTCACACTGCCGCATGAGGCAGCTGATCCCGCACATACTCGCCAAACTCACGTACCTCGAGCTCGCACCGGTAGGGCTCAAGGTCCGCTTGGACCTCAACGACGCGCTGCAAGCAGCGGTGCGAAGCGGTCTTCGCCGTGTGATCTACCGCCTGCCGAGCGGCAGCGCAGGCTTCGTCGATGCGGCCAGCGGCGGCCAACGACGAGGCCAGTAGCGCGGTATCGATGGCAAGACGACGAACATGCGTGGGGCTCAGCGCGGCGAGAGCGTCCCGCAGGTGCCGTTGGGTTTCCTGCGGTCTGCCCAGGTCATGGAAGCAGTGCGCGATCTCATCAGCTAAGTAGGCCGACGTGAAGTAGCCGATCCACGTCGGCTCGTCCTCAGGTCGGCTGCGGGCCAGCTGCCTCTCCGCGATAGCGAGGTGTTCGAGGCACTCGCCCTGTTGTCCGAGTCGGGCGTGCGACCGCGCGACCACGGCGTGCAGCCCTGCGCGCACTGCGGGCGTCGCCCGCGTCTGTCCCCCCTGCACTGCTGTGAGCGCCATCCGCAGAGCTGGCGCGGGATGACCGCAGTGCAGTGCGAGGTGGCCGATGTTCACGGCGAGCAGATAACTGCCGTAAAGGCGGTCGTCTGCGGCCTCCGTCAGCCGCAGGGCGCGTAGGTAGCGACGCTGTGCGAGACCGTAGGCGCCTGTATCAACCGCCTGATAGCCGCACAACTCGAAGAAACCCGCTGCCAGCGTGTTGAGGCGCCGCCCAATCGCCGCCGAGCCGGGCGTCTTCGCAAGCAGACGGTTCAACTCATCTTCTATGAAGCGCTGCACCTGGGCATGCACCCGACCAGCACCATGTGTATGGTCCAGTTGTCTGAACATCGTCAGGGCGGTCTCAGCGGAGAAGAGATCCTCTTCCCGGACCTGGTCCGGAGAGCCGGGCCGTTCGGCCATTGGCGGAAGAGGGCTGGCTGTGGTGTTTAACCAGTCCAGAGCGGCACGATCAAGGACCCCGGGCTGGAACGGAACCCGCACGAGCATGTCAGGTGTTCCCGACCGTTGCGCCGAGTAGGTGGGCAGCAGGGTGGTTACGCCAGGGTGGCCGGTGGGCGGCTCGCGCACGTTGTTGCGGCTCGCTTCAAGCAACGGCAGCAGCCGCATCAAGGACCCGCCGGCTTCTAGCGCCTTATCGCAGGCCTCAACGAACTCCCGGGAGGGAAACCGGTCGGCTGTCTCGACCCGACGAACTAGATCAGCGCTGAATCGGATTGTTGCACCCAAGCGTGCCTGAGACAGACCGGCCCGCTCACGCAGCTGGCGAAGTTCGGCACCGAAGAAGTGGCGCTCGGACAGGGATGGCTGGAGATCCCGGGGGGCCTGACCCATGCACTGCCTCCTCGGGTCGTCTCTCCAATTCAGACGGCGGCCAGCAGTGTAGACACCGTCCAACTACGGTCACGCACCCTTCGGTGCGATGCAACCAAGCATGCCTAGGAGAAGTTGATTACCCATCCGCCCCGTGGATGCCTGGCATGCGGACACCGGATTCGTCCGCATGCCCGGCAATACTCCCTAGGTGTTCTGTCCATGGACGTTGGTGACAGGGCGTAGATCTTGAAATGGGTGAGGACCTCCGGGTGAGGTGGAGCTTGTCGAAGGTTCCGCATCACCCGGGAGGTCCTCGTGACCCACGCTAATGCACCCCTGACCGAACGCGGCAGACTGCGTCTGGCCCGCTGCGTCGTCGACGATGAGTGGCCTCTGCGCCGGGCCGCGGAACGGTTCCAGGTCAGCCCGACTACAGCGAAACGCTGGGCCGAGCGCTATCGCGTCGAAGGCGTCGCGGGCATGAAAGACCGCTCCAGCCGGCCACACCACAGCCCGAACCGCACCCGCCCGCAGGTAGAACGTCAAGTGCTGCATCTACGAACGAGCCGGCGTTGGGGACCCGCGCGCATCGGCGGACGCCTGGATCTGCCCGCCTCAGCATGCCACGTGATCCTGCGCCGCGCGGGCGTTGCCCGCCTGGCCCATCTCGGCCGGGCTACCCGAGAACCGATCCGCCGCTACGAACACCCCCATCCCGGCGACCTGGTCCACGTCGACATCAAGAAGCTCGGCAACATCCCCGACGGCGGCGTCTGGCGCACCCAAGGCTGCGCTCAAGGCAAACTCAACCGCACCGCCACCCCCGGCACACACCACCGAGGCGTGGGGCGGCGCCCGACTCGGCTACTCCTACCTACACACCGCCATCGACGACCACTCCAGGCTGGCCTACACCGAAATCCTTCCCGACGAACGCCAAGACACCGCAACCGAGTTCTGGCAACGCGCCCACGCATGGTTCAACACCACCGGAATCACCATCCGCCGTGTCCTGACCGACAACGGCTCCTGCTACAAATCCCGGCTCTGGCACGACACCTGCAACCAGCTCGGCGTCACCGTCAAGAAGACCCGCCCCTACCGACCCCAAACAAACGACAAGGTCGAGCGTTTCCACCGGACCATGACCGACGAATGGGCCTACGCCAAGCCCTACCGATCCGGGACCGCCCGACGAGCGGCCCTACCCGCCTGGCTAGACGCCTACAATCACCACCGCCACCACACCGCACTCGGCGGCCCACCCGCCAGCCGCGTCCCCAACCTCTCTGGGCAGAACACCTAGGGCCTCGAAGAGTGGGTGTGAGAGCTAGGGAGCTGGCCAGCCGTCAGTTCCACACCCCAGTGGCAAAGCGCCGGTCGATCGTTGGAAGCAGGAGCGCCGCCGGAACTTTGGTGGTCTGTACCTACCGGAGGGAGCAGCCCATGAGCGTCAGCACTATAGACAGGGCGGCTTTGCGCCGTGCAATGGTCGAACAGCTGCATCTACGCGCCGGGACCTCCACTGTGGCGACTTCATGCTGACGTCGTCAGCGGCGCTCGTCACGCAGGCGCCGCCGCGGGTCGGTTTCTGCTGCTCACCCCGTCCGAACTCGCGCTGTTCCTAGGCGTGCTGCAGAGCAGCACTGCGGGATGATTGCCCGATAGTCCGTATCGAGATCGCGGCGCTGAGTCGCATATCCGACCGCGGGGGCAGCAATCGTTGCTCGATACCTGGAGGTGCGGAAGGATCACCCTCCAGTTTCGAAAGCAGTGCCAGCTGTTGGAGGAGTGCTGTGGCACCCCGGTTGATCTTCGTCCATGGCATCGGTGCTCCGCGTCAGGCTGAGCAAGAGTTGGCGACGTGGACCGCGGCCCTCGCCGAAGGAGCCCGCCGGGCCGGACATGCAGCGTTTGCATCCGACCTCGTTTCCGGATCCGTAGACACCGATTTCGCGTACTACGGCGACTTGTTTGCCCGCCCTCATAGTCAGGGCTACGGTGTCGAGGATCTCGGCAGCGGCGAAGCCCAGTTGGTGCAACAGCTTCTTGTTGATCTCATCGACGAGCAGATGTCGGACTCAGAGGACCTTGAGCTTTGCCAGACCTTGAGGCGGGCCCTGGTCGAAGTGCAGTCGCCGGCGGAAGCGCAGGGGGTCGGCGAACCCGTCCGGCGGGCGATCAACGCCGCTACGACGCTGCTGTCCTACGGTCCACTGAGCAGGAGCGGGCAATGGTTCGGGGGCAAGTTGTTGGTGCGTGACCTCGCCCAAGTCGCCCGCTACCTGGGCCGAGGCGAAGCGAACGAGCAGGCGCACGCCCTCGATGTCCGCATCCGCCAGCGGCTCCATAGGGCGTTCGGTGGGCGTTCGCTGGTGCTTGTGGCGCACTCTCTCGGCTCAGTGGTCGCGTGGGAGTCGTTGCACGAGTACGGCCACGAGGTGCCGCTTTTCGTTACGCTTGGCTCCCCACTGGCGATGCGTTCCGTGGTGTGGCCCCATCTGGTGCCGGCTCCACCCGTTACCCCGCCGACGGTGCGCAAGTGGCTGAACTTCTGGGACCGTGACGACATAATCGTCGCCCGCCCACGCTTAGAGGCGGACATCCAGTCCAATGCTGGCGGCGTACGGCCCGAAAGTCACCGCACCGACTCAGATGGTCTGTGGGTGCATACGGCAACCAAGTATCTGCAAAAGCCTGACGTAGCGGGCCCGGTCGCCGAGGCGATGGCGCTCGCCGAGAGTAGCATGCTGTTATGAATCGTCGGCACGTGCTTGTCGTTGCGACGCAATGCAAAAATATGCCTAACTTGAGCAATTTGTCCGCTGTGGCAGAAGAATTGCTCGGCGTGTTGACCGACGATGCGATTGGAAGCCTTCAGTCCGGTTCGCGGGATGGTGTTGCGTTGCTTGCCGGAAATCTCGAACGATCAGTTATCGAGTCAGAGATTCGTGCGGCCATCGCGTATGCAGCGGAAGAATCAGCAACCCTAGTGCTCGCTCTGCTTGGGCATGGTTTCACACCTGGTGAAGACCCTACCCTTTACCTTATGGCAGGCGGCTCGCGAGAGGGCGTACGTGACGAAGCGATAAACGTGCCGAACCTTCTTATCGAGGCGGCCGACCGGCAAAGTATTGCGGGGGTTATAGCACTCATCGACACTTGCACCGCTGCTGCCGCGCAACCATCGTTCACCGCCCTGTCTAATGGAATCCGCGGTGGAAATACCAGGGTGTGGGTGGTGATGGCGTCGGCCGTGGGGCGGTCGGCCTATGACTTCGCAATGAGCCGGGCGGTGGCTCAGTTACTGCGCACGGGTGTTCCCGGTGCCGCCCTACTGCTGACCCCTGACATTGTAGTGACAGAGCTCAAGCGCATCGTCAGTGGTCAAGACATTACCGGGTCCCTATATGATGGCGGCTCCCCTGGGGAGGGGTTGTGGCTGGCTCGGAACGTGCGCCAGGCAGCGCCGCGCGCTCTGATCGGCGCTGTGGGGGAGGCCGCGCTGATCAGGAGGGTGCTTTCTGTCATAAGCGGAGGCACCCTGCTGGAAGGCCAAGATCTATCGTCGGTGGCAGCCGCGCTTGATCGAGTGCCCAACTCAACGAGCCGTGCACAAGCGCACGCGGTCCTCGGGAATTTGTCCTGGGCAGCCAAAACCACCCGCTTCCTCCAGTCGTGGTTGTCCGATGCCTTAACCGCTGCTCGTTTGCGACGAGCAGCACCGATCCCGCTGCCATCTGAGTGGGCCAGTAACATGCTTGATGAAGCAGATGTGGTTTCGTATTTGGCGCTAAACCATCCGGTGGTCGACGCCGACGGCCGGGCGCAGCTGGTGCGCTTCGTGCTCACGCTCGCGTCGGATGCCGGCCGAAGCCTGGACGCTCCGGAACTGCGGCAGTGGGTTACTGATTTGGGTGCAACCGTGTTGGCCAACGACGTCGCTGCCGCCTTGCGCATGCGCCAATCATCTCGTCGGCTGCGCCTCATAGTCAGTCTGCACGGCGCTATGGCGGGCAACTGGCCTGAGGAGTTAGTCGTCTGGCTGCTTTGCGACGACGCTGACTATCAGCATGAGGTCTTTGCCTGCCTGCCAACACATGCCGACACCACCGCAGCCGTCATAGAGGCTGTTGATTGGGCTGACCAGCACGCCGAAATGCTCGATCTGCAGCTGCGAACCGTTGAAATAGCGGTCCCGGCCGGCCTGCTCCTGCAGTGGCGCCCGGAAGAAATCGAGCGGGGAGTGCGGCTTGGACTGGATTTCGACGTGATCATGCACTGGAGCGAGCGGCTTAACCCGTCACCTCACTTACGCTGGATCAACACCCGGGCACGGCGGAAGCTCAGTGACAGCGCTATGGTCGACCAGACCTGCCTGGTCGATTGGCTCGGCGAGACGGACCTGTACGAAATCGAAGAGCTGCGGGCGCGACTCGTCAATGACCAGTACGGCGGCGCCGTTGCCCTTCATTGCCAACCCCGTGGGGGCGCCGACGTGCTAGGACTCCTGCTGTCCTATACGCCCATCGTCCTCTGGCCGGAGGGCTCGACGCTCGCCAGCGATCTGCGCAGGCAACTCGCTGAGGCATGGCACGGCCTTCCTGCCGGACTTTCCGAAGCCTACCGCAACCGTTGGCGTAACCACGCGCCGTCAGATCCCTTAGCCGAGCTACGGGCAGTTTGGGATGACGAAGCGTGGCTGAAATTCTGCCGACGCATGCGACCGGGAGTTATTATCGAGAAGGGCACGTCATGACTTGGGAATCGTGCTACCGGGGTGATGGTGTGCCGCGAGGGGTTAAGTTGCCAGAGCCGCCGCCCTGGCGAACCTTTCCCCGCCGCCCCTTGGGCACTGCCTTCCAGCCGCCGGAGGGCCTTACCGACGCTGTCAACGCGGCTTTGTGCCTGCGCCGCCCGTTACTGGTCACGGGTGCTCCTGGTGCAGGAAAGTCGACGCTAATCGAATCGGTGGCAGCTGAGCTGCAGTTGGGACGTGTTTTGCGGTGGCACGTTACGTCACGCAGCACTCTTGCCGAGGCGCTTTATCGCTACGATGTCCTCGGCCGTATCCACGCCCAGCAGCTTGCCCGTGGCTCTGGCCGCTCTCACGGTAGCCTTCCGCGCCGGTTTTATCGGGCGTCGAACTCGGCGATTGATATCGCACCTTTTCTCCAATTAGGCCCGCTTGGCACGGCGCTACTGCCGACGTCGCGACCGCGCGCACTGCTCATCGATGAGATCGACAAAAGCGATCTAGACTTGCCCAGCGATCTGCTCGATGTGCTCGAGCGGGGCGCATTCGAAATTCCTGAACTGGCCCGCTACGACCGCGACGCTGTCAATGTGCGAGAATGGGGCGGTGACACACGGCATGCCATAGTTCGTGGTCAAGTTGCTTGTACTGAATTTCCATTCATTGTGATGACGAGTAATGGCGAGCGAGACTTTCCGGCACCGTTCCTGCGTCGATGCGTTCGTTTCGCGATGCCGGAACCGACGGTTGACATGACCGGACGGATAGTAGCGGCGCACCTTGGAGCCGCGGCGGGTAGTCAAGCCGTCGCCGACTTGGTCAGCGAATTCGTAACGCGGGTGCGGACGGGCGAAAACCTGGCGGTCGACCAGCTACTCAGCGTCGTGTTCCTGCTGGCCGGCGATGGTGCCGCGAAGGGTGAGCAACGGGACCGCATTCGCAGGCTAGTCATGCGTGAACTGTCCCGTGTCTGAGCCGTTCGGACCAATCGTCGCGTCGATTCGACATGCCGCTCCTTCGATTGACGAAACCGGCCTTGCCGAGGCGATATGGCTGTCCGCGACCAAGGGCGTTGAAATGGCATCTCCTGCGGGTGCGCCGGACACGGCCGCCGCCATCCGAGCCCAAGCGGGGGAGGCGGTGAATACTAAGGCGGACCGCCCAACTGCGGCCCACTCTCACAGAGCGCCCTCTGCTGACCGTGGTCGAGCACTGCACGACCTGGCACCCGGTGGCAGGCGGACCGCCGCGACTCGCCGCGTAGGCGTCAGTGTTGCCACCTCATTGCCGCGCTCGCTAGAGCTCGCCCGCGCCCTACGCCCGTTCAAGCGGCCTTGGCCGTCAGGGCACCGGCTGCAGCTTGACGTTGATGCCACCGTCAGAGGCTTCGCCGAAACGGGTGAGCTCGTTCCCGCCTTGAGGTCGGCACCCGAACGATGGTACGAGGCCGCCTTGGTGCTCGACCACGCTCCAGGAATGGTGGTATGGGACGACGCCGCCCGCGAATTTCAGCGGCTGTTATGTCAGCTTGGAGCATTCCGCATGGTCCGAACTTGGCATTTGCTGGCCGGGAGTCCCGAGCCGGAGTTGCGAGATCCGGCCGGGCGTTCCGCCGCAGTCCGGCAATTACATGCCCCCGATGCCCGTCGAATGATTTTCGTCTTCTCGGATTGCGCGCATCGCGGTTGGCAGGGTAGTTCGCTTTGGCAGACCCTGCGTACATGGTCACAATCGACCGCGACGGTTCTTGTAAACCCGCTATCGTCGAAGTTCTGGAACCATGTCGCCCTCGACTTGCCTTCCACACGGGTACATGCCCTGTCGCCCGGAAGCCGCAACTCTGCACTACGCTTCGACGTTCCGCCAGTCCTCCGCGCGCTTGCCGACGACAACGAAGAGTGGTTGCCCCTACCCCTGATCGCCCTAACACCGCACGCGCTCAGCCGCTTTGCGTCGATGCTGATGCGCGGCGACCCAGCAGGGTGCGAAGCCGTCCTCGTGGCAAATGACGGCCGCCTACCGGCTGAGCCGGCCGAGTTCGACGATGAAGATGACGAGTCTCCGAACATTGAGCGCCAGATTAGGTCCTTCCTGCGCATGGCTACGCCGGTGGCCGGCCGGCTCGCTGTGCTTTGCGCCGCATACGCTCAGCTCAGCCTGCCGGTATTCCGGCTCATCGCCGCCCGCATGTTGCCTGAGGCGGACGCCAACGACATGGGAGAGGTCATCGCCGGTGGACTCTTCGATGTCAGCAGTGATCGCGGCATAGTCATCCTCACGTTCCGGGCCGGGGTGCGCGAATATCTGCAGCAACATTTAAGCGTCGACGACGTATGGCGGATGTATGAGGTGCTTAGCCGGTATGTCAATGACAAGTCAAGCTTGATCGTCCGCTTCCCTGCTGTAGTTCGTGTTTCTACGGGCGGGTCCGATCTGCCCTCGACGGTGGAGCCTTTCGCCAGCGCGTCAGCCGAAGTGTTGCAGCTACTCGGAGTCGACCCGCGACTCGGGGTGGATAACCAGCGCTCTGCGGCGAGAACGAGCCAGCCAGCGTCCTTGCCAGGTCACCTGCCAGGATCCCTGGCCATCGGGGAATCTATTCCGAGCGGCGGGGCGGTGCGCATCTGGGACGCGGCTACAGCGCAGCAGCGAAGAACTCTGATGGGTCACGCGGGCGCTGAGAGGGTGGTGGTAATTGCGCCCGACAGCACCTGGATCGCTACGGGTAGCCGCGACGGGGCGTTGCGTGTCTGGGACGCCGCCACCGGTCGGCTGCAAAGAGCTCTGACGGACTCCAGGATTTCCCTGAAGGCGCTCGCGGTCGCGCCGAACGGCACATGGTTGGCCGGTGGCGACGAGGGCGGGACGGTGCGCATTTGGGACGCCGCCACTGGCCAGCAGCGCAGCGCCTTGACCGGACATACTAACTCTGCCGAGGCGGTGGCGATTGCGCCCGATGGCATGTGGCTGGCTTCTGCTGGTGACGATGGGGTGGTGCGTATTTGGGACGTGGCGACTGGCCGGGCGCGAATGGTGTTGGCCGGTCATGCTGGTGCGGTGCGGGCGGTGGCGATTGCGCCCGGCGGCATGTGGCTGGCTTCTGCTGGCGACGACGGCACTGCACGCATCTGGGACGTTCCCAGCGGCCAGCAACGCGTTGCTATGACAGACCACGGTTCTGTGAGCGCGGTGGCGATTGCTCCGGACTGTGGCTGGCTGGTCACGGTCGCCGTTGGCGAGCGAGAGGCCACCCCCGCTTCTCCCGTCGCTGGCACTCACAGGGCGCTCTCTCGCCTCCGGGAAGATGCAAAGCTACCCCCGGCGGCACCAGGCGCAGAGGCCCGCACATTAATTAATAGCACAGTCGAGCGCTCACCCCACGGTATCCCGCCCGCAAAAGACGTCTCGCCATGGGGACCAGTCCAACTTGACATGAAGAATTTGTTACGTGATTTTCCCGCCGACGTTCCCGCAGTCGTCGACCATCTCGTCAAACTGCAGCATGTTGTCGAGCAGTTGCCCCCGCTGCAAGCAAGCAGTCCGCTAGCAGACTTCAACAAGCTCTATCTAACCATTAGCAATAAGGTATTGGAGGGGCTCAACGATTCTACCTTCGCTGACCCGTTGTTCGTTTCGCGCCTCGACGTGGAGTTCGCCGCTCGTTACCTCGATGCGCTGCGATCGTGGACCGACTTGAGCCCAGACACCCCTAAGGCGTGGTCCTGCCTCTTTGAGCGGATGCGTGGCCCGGACGCGCGGCCGCTGCCCTCGGCGGCGGCCGGAGTGAATGCCCACCTCAATTTCGACCTGCCGTTCGCGCTCGTTGCCACCTTCGAGTACCTCAATTCCGAACCGGTGGATGGCAGCGCTCAGCACCATGACTACCTGGAACTCATCAACCTCTTTGCTGACAGGGTCCCGGGCCTGCGCCGAGGCTACCTGGAACGATGGCAACTTCTTATTGACATGATCGACGGCGAGATCGATGAGTTGTACCAAGGCGAACTCATCGAGTACACCCGAGACGTTGCCTGGCGCATCGCGCAGAGACTCTGGCACGTGCGTCACGACACCATCGCCCTAGACACCGAGCGCAGCCGCCTCGATGATTCCACCGCGGCGCTCGGCCGGCTACTGTTGTCACCCCTTGGTACCTTCTTGCAGTAGCAGTAGACGATTATTACAGCGCCCCATGCGCTGGGCCTCCAAGCGGGAACTGTCGATCCCACGACTGCTGTGCTCGCGCGCCTATTTGCCGCCTGGTCAGGCTCCGCCGCAATCTCACCCGAGTCCTCCTCGCCGCCGCTACTGATCGTTCACGCAGTTGCTGGCGACTCTGCGGCCAAAAGCCGCGCACCATAATGACCCTTATGGACGTTGCTGGTCGGGCTGGTTTGCCCGATCCGGTTTACCGACGAGGCGATGTAGCGAAGCGGCCGACGGCGAAAGCTCCCGCCGAGCGGCGTTGACGAACTCAAGGCGCCGCAACTCAACCTCATCGCGCAACTGACACCAACCGACCTCGTCGACGTTCTCCCGGATGCCAGTGCCGATGCTCCAGAAGGCCGCGTCTAACTTGAGGGCCGCTTCTACGATGCTCGGAGGTCCCACCAACTGCACCCGAGCGAGAGCTGCGTTCCATCCCGCCCAGTCGACGCGCTCAAGCTCTTTGGACCGCCAACGCACGAGCCCCATGTAGGTCGTGGCCTGCTCCTGTAACAGGGCTGCAGAGGTATCGGTTAGTACCGAGCGGGACCAAGCTCGACTCTGGCTGCGATTGCTCATCCAGCCGCCGGCAGCCACACCCAGCAGCGTCACGAGAACGCCGGTAGCAGTGGATAACCCCATTTCCCAATTCACGGGACCTCCGTCTCATCGCAGTGGCCACCCCCGATGGTGTCAGCTACCTACAACGAGGCCGAGCGACGCTGAGGCCGTGACGACCGCGTGGTCGGCGCCGTCGGGTCTGCCGCTATGCCGCTACGCCCTGCCCGCCGCCGGAGCAGGTGGTCCAGGCGCGGTGAATCGGCACCATGGCAAGCGGCCCGTGAAGCTGTCGTAACGGCGGTTGCGGGGCGGCGTTCAGCTCGTGGGGGATAGCCGGGCTGTCTCGTCTCCGCGTGCGTTGAATAGCACGAGTGCCGTGCCGTCGAGACCGGCTCGTCTGGCCGTCGTGACCCATTGTTCGATCGGCACGCTGTCAGCGCAGAACGCCAATGTGATTGCTCTCGCGGTTGCGAGCAGGGTGCCGCCTGCGGCGGTGATCCACCGACCGCTCTGGTCGTTGCAGCCGTCGGATCCGTGCCACTCGCCGTCCGCCGTTAACTCCAGGTAGGCCGCGCTGTGTCCGCTCTTGGGCACCCAACGGCCTATCGGCTGGCGCTGATCGGCGGGAACGAGCATCGTCGGTAGTGCTACTGCTGGTGCCAGGGCACGTCGCGCTTCGTCGGTGACCACCGGGGGCTCCAGCACGGAGTCGGCCTTGTCGGGCTCGGGGGGCGGTGTCGCCCCGGGAATCAGGCGGGCGACCGCTTGCCCACGTCCGTCCAGGAGTACGGGCAACCCCGCCCCGTCGGACTGGTAGGCGGTCACGCTCCGCAGCCACCCGGGTGTCTCTTGACTAGCCTTCTCGCAGCCAGGGGTGCTTTCGACGACGACCGCGGAAGCCGACCAGACGTCGGCGAGGAACACACCTTCATCGTTGGCCCGCCAGGACCCGCCCAGGGTGCCGCAGTGGCTGCCGATCAGGTGCAGATCACCGGCTGCGAGGCGCAGGATCGTGCCCGCGCCGGGGTCGGCAACGTCAACGAGCGTCCAGGAGCCGATCAGCAGTTCCGGCGCCATCGACATTGCGGCCCCGGTGGTGCCCGTGACCGACGGCTTTGGGTCTGCTGCCTCCGGATGGCCCTGCCTCGCGCATCCGGTGAGCAGAACGCCCATCACGACCAACGTCGCGAGGCGCTCCTGACGCGTCTTTTGGCTTCTCATCCTGCGGTCTCCTGGCTCCTCCAGGCACCGTCGGGCCGGAGCTGGGCGGCACTCGACGCACGACAGTTGCACTTCGGTCAACGGCTGTTAGGAGCGTTGGATGCGCCCGCGATCTCGTCGAGGCGCGACCCTCCACGCAGGATGCCCGTCGAATGACAGCCATGCGGCGCCGACGCGCTTACCTAAAGGAATGCCGCCGCACAGAATGCTGTTTTTGCCGCGAGTGGTGGGAGACGAAGCCGGTCACCTACAAGTCGTCGGAGACGGCCAGAGGGACTTCGGTCGACGCATGAGCGGACCTTCACCTCTACTTGTCGGCATCAAGAACGCGGTCGGGTGCGGCCCCGACTTGCCCGCACCGAAGGATGCCGAAGCCAGCACGCCGCTGGCGGCTTCAAACGAACCTTGCGGTGACCTCGTCTAGCGCACGGCAGTGTCGAGCACGACACCTGGCATCCACACAGGGGTACGTGTCGCTCGGAAAACGAGGTCGCCCGTGTATCGGGGATAGGCGTCCGAAGAATCGTTGGCTAGCAGCCCGCGAGTGTCGGCGGGCTGGTCTCGGCGGCCGTCTCTCAGGTCGCCGGGGCAGCCGCGCAATCGAGAAAGCCGTCCTTGTGTAGGCCGCCTTTCATCACACACTCTGTTCTTGATGATCAGGGCGGGTGGCCGCCCCTGACGCCGAGTAGACGGGTTCCACCGTTTCGGGCGAGATTTTGGCATCTATGCAAGCTTCCTCCAAGGAGGAACACCTTTTCGGTATCGGCATGTGTGAAGCGCCTGTACTAATGGGAAGAATGCGCGGGCGAGCTGTCAACCCGTCGATTGCGTGGAGGAGGCGCCTGAGTGGGCGAGGTGCTTCGGGCTCGCCGTGTCGCCTGTACCCACCGCTCGGGGTTTCGTAGAGTCCCACCAGCAGGCCGCGACAGGGTGCGCTGGTGTGCCTTGGCTTCCCGGGCCCACTACCGATACGCAGCAGGTGCAGGCTGGGAAGGCAGGTGCAGCACGGTGGTGCCACCCGAGCTCCAGCGCGGCAGGTGTCGGCTTCCCGACAAATTGCCGAGGCTGAAAGGTATTCATGGCGTCGGTCGTGACGAATGTCGGCCTTAGTCGGTTACGTGTTCGGCAGTTGAAGCGTGTTGCTTCCTAGGGCGTGGAGGAATTTTCGCCAGGCATCGTTTGAGAACGAAAGGAGCGTGTGGGCGGCGGCCGAGTTGCACACCTCAACCGTCGTGGAGTAACGAGATACGTCGACGCAGTGATCGTTCTGGCATTTGGAGCTGCGACGGGTCCAGATGGGGTGGGAGTTACGATCTTCTTCCATTTTCCGATTCTCCTTGAGTTGACGTTTTGTTTCGGCGGTTTCGACGAATGGAAGCGCGGTACTGATGACGGTTCATGCAGAAATCGCCTTTGCTTGCGTGCCGAGCCGAGCCTCGGACGCGAGGAGAGCTTTACGGACCGTCTCCGGTTGTGTCGCGCTATGTAAGTACGGTAGCAGGGCCATGACCAGTTCGGCCATGAATGTCTGGCTCTTTCACCCGACTCGGTGTCCGAAGGGCTGGTCTGATAGCTTATTTCCCTCAGCGGCAAGCCGACAGCCAAAAGAGAATTGCTCTAGGCAAGTTTCCTCATTCATTTTGCCTTTTGCAGTTGCCGACTGGAGGGCGTAGACGTGACGACGGGCGGGCAAGGGCCTACCACGAATCGACGGCGCCTGCGCCTCGTGCTTCGCCAACTGCGCCTCGACCGCAGGCTTTCGCTTGAGGACGTGCGCCAAGAGATGGACTGGTCGCTGTCAAAGGTGACACGGATCGAGAACGGCTCGGTCAGCATCTCCGTCAACGACCTGCGGGCCCTGCTTGACTTCTACCAGGTGCGCAACGCTGATCAAGTGCGCGACCTGCTCGATTTAGCAAGGTTGGCACGCCGGCGTCACTGGGCCGCAGAGTATCGAGACTTCGTGTCCCCGTCCTATATGGACTTTTTGGGCTACGAGGACGACTCGTGGCGCATCAGCCAATACCACCCCTTCCTTGTGCCGGGCTTGCTTCAGACGGAGCGTTACGCCCGGCTGGTGGTGACCACAGGACCGCAATACCGCGTCGACAATCGGGCGGCAGACGCTCGGGCGCAGTTGCGCATGGCACGTCAGAGGCGTGTCTTCGCCCAGTCGAGGCGATGTGAGGTACGGATCGTCCTCGACGAACGAGCCCTCAAGTCCGTGGAGAACACCGACCTCATGCTCGAACAGATCGAACAGGTGCTGTCCCGACTGCCGGAGCTCGACCTCGTGGTTCTCCGCCGGGACACGGCCGCCAACTCCGTCCTTGTCGGCCCGTTCTCCCTGCATGAGTTCGAGTCAGAGGTAGATCCAGACGTGGTCTACCTCGACAACCTGCCGGACGACGTCGCACTCGTCGAGGACCACGCGGTGGTCGCCGGCTATAAGAGCTCCTTCGAGGATCTGTACCGCCAGGCGGCGGCGGGCGACGACGCTCGGCGCCTACTCGAGACCATTGGTGCCTCTCTGCGGGAGCAGGCACCCGCCTAGCTTTCCCGAGAGTGCCGCGGATTGGGTACGTCGACTCGCGAACCATCGATACCCGGGTCGCCCTGGTTGAGCCGCCTTGTGCCCAGCGCGGCGGATACGCGAATCTGCGTGACGAAGACGGGCTGGTGTGCCGCCAACCACTCGACCATGACGGCCAAGAGTCCTATCAGACCAGCCACTTTCAGATCGTCGACTTGCGTGCCGACAAACACCGCCACGGCCACGACGGTGCCCAGTGACCCACGCCGTCCGCGGGCGCCGACCGAGTAGGTGGGCCACCCGGCCGAACCGACTCCGTCCGACTCAGCGACGGTCACGACCTGTGGCGAAGGCGCGAGGTCCACAACCAGCTCGTGGCCCGCCGCCACTTCCTGTGAACGCACCATGAGTGCGCTCCTCCTATGTCTATAAGGGGTAGCAAGACGCGGTATGCACTTGCCGTCCGCAACTCCCAACCTGCCCTGGGCGATCAGACGTATGCAATTTACGCCGCCGGGACCGTGGAGAGGCCGCGACACGCGGAGTGTTGCTCCCGTTGCCGCCGGTGATCTTGAGGGCCGCCCGAGTCCCCCTTGCCGGGCCGCCGGTTCCCATCGGCCTGCTGGTAGCCCTCGCTCACCCCCAAGCGAGCAGTTCGACCGATGCCGCTGTCGACCATGCGAGCACACGCTGCCGGGAGGCATCAGTTCTGCTGGTCGGGCCGGTGCCGGCAACGGCCCGCAGAAGGCCTCCAGCCAAGTAGGAGTGCACCCCTACCGCCGTTCGAAAGGTCCACAAACGTCGATCGCAGTCGCGCCGAGACCTTCAACAGCCAGCGAGCTCCGCCACGAGTCTGCCGGCAGAGAGTGTCGATGGGTGCCTTCAATGGGCGAGGTCTCAGCTCTGAGACCTTCGTGGCCGGTTCGCCACCCCTTCACAAGTGAGCCCATTGATGGACATGATGGTCAGGGACGGTTGCCATCCACCAACGTCGAGGAGGCCGCCATGCCGATATCCCAAGCCCCTGCTGATTTTCCGCGCGCCGTGCGCTACGTCGCCGCAGCCGTCCTTGCTGCCGCCGGTCTGGTCGGTGTTAACGCGCAGTCGGCGTCGGCCACACCTCCCGGAATCCCCTCTAAGGCGACGGCGCAGTCACAGCTCAACGCCCTGACCGTGGCAACCCAAGGCTCGACCAGCGGCTACTCGCGCGACCTGTTCCCGCACTGGATCACCATCAGCGGAAGCTGCAACACCCGCGAACAGGTCCTCAAACGCGACGGCACCTCCGTCGTCGTCGACAGCGCCTGCGCGGCCACATCAGGCCGCTGGTACAGCCCGTACGACGGCGCCACCTGGACGGCCGCCTCCGACGTCGACATCGACCACGTCGTCCCCCTCGCCGAGGCATGGCGCTCCGGCGCCAACTCGTGGACGACCAGCCGCCGGCAGAGCTTCGCCAACGACCTCACCCGCCCGCAGCTGATTGCCGTGACGGACAACGTCAACCAGTCCAAGGGCGACCAGGACCCCTCGACCTGGCAGCCGCCCCTGTCGTCGTACCGGTGCACCTACAGCAAAATGTGGATCACCGTGAAGTACAACTGGAGCCTCACCCTGCAGACGTCAGAGAAGTCTGCCCTGCAGAGCATGCTCAACACCTGCGCCTCCTGACCACGATGCCCGGCTTGCGGTTCGCACCCCTTCGGGGTCGCAGACCGCAAGCCGGACGCTACGCCTGCTGAGGCGGCGGGCGGGCTGCTTGCGCCACTGGCCGCCCGCGCCGGCGGCGAGAAGGCGCTTGACCATAGCGAGGGCCTCGTCCTCGGTGTCGAACTCCCACCGCAGTGCCGGGCCGCTTTCGCTATCTCCGGCGCTGGCGGTGACCTTTCACCTGACCTGGCGGGTCAACCACACATCCCGGCGGCCCAGACGCCCCCAAATCCCGCTCCACCAGCGCCCCGCCACGTCCGCCACCAGCGCATCGTACGAACGTCCGACTCGCCCTCCTCAGCGACGTCATCGCGCGGCTGCTGTCCGTGCCATTCCGTGGGCGCGATGAGCTGCGCGTGCAGTTGCCGTTCGCCAGTGTCGAGGGCCGGTGCGGGTGCGGCTGTGTGACCGTCAACCTTGCTGTGGACCGTGCCGCAACGCCGGCTCCGGTGTTGTCTGGTGCACCAGTGTCGGCTGACATCAGCGGCGACGGTTCTCCGCCGGCATCGTGCTACTCGTCGATGGTGAGGGCTATCTGTGCTGGCTGGAGGTCTACTCCATCGGTGACGAACCTGTTCGACGGCTCCCGCCCGTCGAACAGGTCAACGCCCGTCTGCAGGGGCAAGCGTCGGTCTCATCGTCACCGTCGCCGCAGGAAGGCGTAGACGATCTTGTTGGAGGCGAATTCCGAGATGTTGACGAGGTCCCAGCCGAACTGGCCGAGGACCTCGGCGGCAGCAACCGCTTCGCTGACCTTCTCGCCGCTGACGCCGTGATGGGAGACCACCGCCAAGAGGCGATAGGGGTACGTACGAAGATCGGCTTGGCCCTGCAGGACCGCGCGGGCGGTGACCATGCGGGTCCGGGCGATGTGCTCCGGGGACTCTGCGGCGGTCATACCCGGCACCATAGTGGCTCGTCGCTCGGGCAGTCTGCCAGCTCCGCAGCCGGTATGTTCGAGACGTGTCTGCGCTGGCCGATGTTTCTCGTCTTGTCGTGGCGCTCGTTGCGGTGCTCGCCACTGCCGCCTGCGACGGTGCCTCGGCCCCGGTGAATGCGCCGACCGCCGGGCCGGCCACGAGCAGCACTGCCTCCACCGCGCCCACCGCCTCGGCCGGCCCCATCTATCGCGCTCAGGATCTGGAGCTGTGCAAGCGTACTGATCTACGGCCGTTGGCGGAACTGTCCCTGACAGTGACCCGCACCGATCCGAAGCCGCCGCTGGGGCAGCCGGGTGCGGCGTGTCTGTTCGAGATGCGGACGAAGGACGGGCATCAGGCGAATCTGCGGGTGGAGGCGGCCACGCCAGTCAGCGAGCAGGAGGCTCGGCTACTCTACCGGGCCACGGCGCAGGTGACGGTGATGACTCCAGCCGGCGCCATCAGCGGCGTGGGCGACGAGGCCGAAGCCTTCACCAGGCGCTCCGAGCCCGGCTTCAAGTACGCCGAGTACATGGTCCGCGCGCGCACGGGCAACCTGGTGGTGAAGGTCTGGCTGGCCGTCGGCGGTGCCTCATACGCCGCCACCGAAACACTCGCGTCAAAGGCGCTGACGTTGCTCAAGGCGACCCAGGCGGCCGTACCCGCGGTGTGATGCGCCCGTCGGTCATCCGCGGACCGCCTCGGGCCACCGCCCACCGGGTAGCTTCGAGTGGTCGCCGACCTGCGTGGCGATGTCCCGGACGTTGCCCACCGCGTCGACGAAACGCTGGCCGATGGTGAGCAGAACGTCCAGGCCGGCGGCGACCAGCTCTCCGACCGACTCGGCGAGGGTGGAGATGGCCCACGGTAGGTCGATGACCGTTCCCCCTTCACCGGCTGCCTGCACCAGTTTGCCGACCAGGCCCGTGACGATCTTCGCGAGTTCGACGGCGTAGTCGACGTTCGCCTTGGCAATCGTGAACAGCCACTGGCTGATGAACTCCGACTTGACGACGGACTCGTCGACCGCGGCCTTCTGCTTGAGAGCCTTGGCGTTGTAGGCACTCGCGGCGTCGCCGGTCCACTTGGGCAGGTTCTCGTTAGCGGGGTCGGTGGTGGCGGAGGACAGCTCGGAGACCGGGGTCTTCACGTCGTTGACCCAGCGGAAGCTGACCTCGATCAGCGAGAGCACCGGCAGTTGATGCTCCAGGGCCTGCTCGACGCGGTCGAGGACGGCCTTCAGTGCCGTTTTGGTGCTCTCCAAGCTGTGCTTGATCCACAAGAGTGCTGCCGGTCCGAGGAGCCACTTCCACTGCTGTACCTGCTCGACGATCTCGTTGAACGTGGCGATCGCCGTGTCGATGCCGGCGCGGATGTGGTCGAACGCCTTGTTGAACGGTTCCCCGTACTCGAGATCAGCGGTGCCTGGCTGCATGGGGTGCTCCGTGTCCTCTCCGAACGTCGCGCGGTGGGTCGCTAGGCCTTGTAGATCTTGTTGAGGTCCAGTGAGACGACCTCGTCGGCCCGGTCGTACTCGTCGGCAATGTGCCGCAGGGCCTTGCCCACCTGTTCGAATTCGGTCACCGCCCCGTTCAGGACGCCGATCATGAAGGTGTGGAAGTCGTTGTATGCCAGCCAGTGGATGACGACGTTCGCGTCACCGATGAAGAAGGCCGACGGGTCGAGGTGGAGCTGTTCCGCGGCGACCTTGATGGCGGCGATCCGGTCCGACAGCGTCAGCCATTTACTTCCTTCATCGCGGAGCGAGTCGGTGATGACGTTCAGGTCAGCCATGTCACTGCCTCACGATCCAGTCCGTCGGGAGCGGGCCAGGGCGAACGCGCGGAAGAGGGAGCGGGCTTCGAACTGCAGCTGACCCGTGTCGACTCGTGCGATTCGCCGGACGTCGCCCGTGATGCCGGTGATGCCGCCTCCGCGGACGCGCAAGGTCAGGCAGCCGGTGGGGCTCGACATGCTCGACTCATCTGTCCGCGTCGTGAGGCGAGCGGCAACGTTCAAATCGGCGTCGAGGTCGTCGAGCGTCCGCCAGGTGTCGCGCAGCCAGGTGTGCTCGTCAACGTCCCGATAGGGTCTCGTGCCGAGCGGCTCCCGTTCCGGCGCGGCAGGACCTCGCTGCTCCGTCTGCAGATGAAGGAGAGCCGGCAGTTCGAGGGCAGCCTGCACGGCGGCGCTGTATGCCTCGAAGAGTGCATCGGCGAAGCCGCTGGGGCCGAGCTGGTTGCGCCAGTCGCGAGCGACCGTGACATCAGTGACCTCTCGTCGGGTGTCGACCATGACCCGGACGGAGCCGGAGCGGTCCGTTCCGGAGCACTCCTCGGGTCGAAGGTCACGTCCCGTTTCGCGTAGCGCACGATCGGCTTGCTCGCGTAAGACGGACTCGTCGCCCAGGAAGTCCAGACTCGCCAGTTCGAGCCGCTCATGCCTGCTGCCCTGCTGCATTCGCCCCCGGCTTCCTGCTCGGTCAACGCCCTCCGTGATGCGCCCGCCACGGCGAGGTAGGACCACGGTACGTGAATGACCAAGATCCGGGGACCCCCGGCGCTGGGCGGGACGTCGCTGTGGAGCGGCTCCGCGCCGCCGTCGGACCCGCCATCGAGTCAAGAACTGGAAGATCCTCAAGACCGGCTACCACCGGAAGATACGTCACATGTCTGGCTAGTTGATCTTTTGGACAATGGCACGGCTTGCGCCCGTCTGCGACGATGGGCAGCCGTGACCCGATCTCGCAGGCGACCGAAGCCGTTTCGTCGCGCCAGCCTGATCCCGTTCCTGATCGTCGTAGCCCTCGCCGCGGTCGCGGGGTACGGCAGTTGGTACGTGTACGACACGGCGCGCCCTGGTTCCGGGCCAGCAAAACAGAGCTACATCCGGGTCGTCGCCCCGGAGGGCGTGTCCAAGGTCGAGGTGACGTTGTTGGTCATGCCGTCACTGGACCATAGCTTTTTCACCGGCGTCTCCTACGCTCTGACCGTCATCGTCGATTCGGCGCGGGAGCTCGTCGACCGAAGCGTCACCGTCGAGGTCTCGCCGGAAAGTGCGATCGTCTGGGACGGTCCGCTTGCCGATGTACTGACTGGCCTCAACGGCTTTCAGACCTTGACGACCGCGCCGATGACAAAGGTCTTGGCCCGGGGCGAGGGTCACCGCTACGCGACTCGTCTCTTCGGTGACACGGACTTGCCGGTCTACTTCCAGCGCGGCGAGCGTACGTTCGTCCGGACGCCGCAGCTGCTGATACCCCAAGTGCGCTTTGCTGGGCCTCCGATTGTTCTGACGCTCGACGACTTCGGCAACGTACTCAAGGCGAACGGCGGTCCGGTCGAGCGGCCCGAACTCGCGTACCGGATCGAGATCCTCGGGGCGCCGCCGGAGGGCGCCCGTGAGGAGTACGCCAGCCCGCCAAGGGACAACCCGCTGGCTCTGTCCTGGACGATGGACCAGGACTTCACGGCGACGCTGGCACCCAGCGTGACGTACGTGGACGACAACAAGGCGGCCGACATCGAGAACCGGATGTTCGCGGCCGGTGTGGGTGCCGGCGTTAGCGCGTCGCTGATTCTGTGGATCGTCGAGTTCGGGCCGTGGCGGGCGCTGGCCGCAGCGGCCGGGCGGGTGCGGTCGCGGCGGCGCTGGCGGCGGGCGATGGCGCAGGCCCGACGGCCACGGCGATGAGGCGGGGACGGGTCGCGAGGGCGTTAGTAAAGGCGGAATCCGGTCGGTAAAGCTTGGATGATGGCTCCCAGGTGATATTGGATCCTGGAGGATTGGTCATTCCAGGGCGGCGAGGCCAGCGCACGGGCTCCCACCAACGCCCGAAGCCGGGAGACCAATCCATGCGGCGTACCGAGTCGGCTAGCTGACCCGTTCTGGCGTGGTCGGGAACCGAGCGGCAGGGTGCGCGGACGGCCGTGAACTTTAAGCCCCCTGCTCGCCAACTGCCGCCTGGAGATCCGCTCGGACGTGTTTGGGGCCGGCTGGCGGGGAGACCTCGACGGACGACGAGTTGTGGGAGCTCAACCGGATGCGGTAGACCCTGGCTGGCCGGCTCGGCCACGAGCGGTTCGCCACGCTGTCGTTCGATGGCCGTGTTCAGGTGGTCGCGGGGATCAATGGACGGAGCGCTGCGATGATGGCGACAGGCTGAGGTGGCGGTTGTCCGGCGACGTTCCGCGGCCGGCGACCCGGTGCACTATGCGCTGAAGGGTGCGCCGGTGCCGCGGCAGCGTAACCCGTCGGCTACTACGACACCGTGTCCACCCGGTTCTTTAGGGCATCGGTCGATCCCGCGTCGGGCCGAGCACGAAGATCCACCTCGCGGTCGACGGACGCGGCCGACCGTTGTCGGTCCCTGCGGCGCGATGACCTGGTCGGTCAACTGGGACGTGACGAGCGGCAACCGCTTCGCCAACACGGTCGGCCCGCACCTGGACGCGCTGCCCTGAGACCGGCGCCGCCGGCACGGATCCCGCAACGGGATCCGTGCCGGGTGGGCCGATCAGATGAACGCGAGCGAGCTGAAGAACGCCGGGTAGCAGTCGACATAGATGTCGTAGACGCCGGGCGGCACGTGCACGGGGCCCAGGGTGGCCCCGTTGGAGCACCGGGCGCTGACTGCGGTCGTCGGCTGGCCGGTGAGGGTGCAGCCCTGGAACACGATCAGCCACGGGTCGATGTACTGCCCGGCGTACGGGCAGGAGCCCGACATCACCGAGAAACCGCCGCCCTTCGCCGGTGAGGCGGCGGCCGCCGTCGACGTCGTGACGCTCAACGTGCCGGCGGAGCTCGCCGATGCCCGCTCGGCTCCGATGGCGGCGACAGCCGCGTCGCCGCTCGGCGCGGGTGCCGCGACCGCCGCGGACGGTGCGGTCATGAACGCGGCGAGCATCGCCGTCGCGGCCAACAGCAGACTGGATGCGCGGAGAATGCCGGATCGTGCTCCGGCGGAGGGCCGATTACGCCATGTCATGACCAGAACCACCTCTCGAGTGCTGTGCGATCTGCGGATACCGGGGCGCGTACCTGGTCGCGTCCGACCCGGCCGGGCCGTCGTCTGACGTCCATGGCGAAGCGTTCCAGGGTGCCGGTGGCCGGGTCTTCGTGACATTGCGAGAACTGGGCCGCCGGCGTACCCCGGTTCTTGCGAATGTCCGCAAGGCTGTCCGGTGCGCGTCAACCGGCCGGTGTGGCCGGAGCGCATCGATTACCGTTGATTGGCATGGGCGGTCTGTTCAGCCTGTGGCGGCAGCGAGTGGCCGACAACGCCCGCCGGGCGGTGGACGCCTACCAGGAGGAGCTGCTGGAATACCGCAACCTCGCGGCCATGCCGCGGGTGCGGTCGGAGATGCTCGATTTCGCGGTCTTCCTCCGTCAGCGCACGGTCGACCTCGCGGCGGACAGCGCGCCGTTCCACGTGCAGGATCTGGACCTGATGGCCGCGATGGGCCGCCAGCGCGGCGAGAAGGGACTCACCCTGACCGCGCAGCGGCAGGTGCTGCTCGTGCACACCCGGCTGACGTTGCGCGAGGTGTACGAGGCGGCCGGCCCGAACGACATCGCCGCGACGATGCACACGCTCGCCTGGCTGGCTCCCGCGGGACTGGCCGCTCAGGGCGCGTACACCCGGGGCTGGATCGAGGGGCAGCGGCGCACGCTGGCGACCGTCGCCCAGGTGCGGCTGCTGACGGTGATGCTGCTGGCCGGCGACGACAGCGCGACCGACCTGGCGCGCGGTCTGCACATGCCGGTCCCCGAGCACGTCGTCGCGACGGTGGTCCGGGTGGCCGGCGGGTCGCCCGGGCCGGACCAGGCGGCGCGGGACGAGTTCGCCGGCGCGCTGCTGAAGACGCACTGGATGCCGCTGAGCTGGCCGGAGCCGCACGAGGTGGTCGCGCTGATCCCCAGCTCGCCGGGCGGCCGGCAGCCGGCGCTCGAGCGCGGGCTCGCGCTGGCCCGCGACGTGGCCTCGATGACCGGCCGGCCGTGCGCGGCCGGCACCGCGCCTGGGCGGGTGCGCGCGTTCGGCGACGCCGTGGCGCTGGCCCGGCAGGTCAGCGAGGTCGCACCGGTGCGGGCCGTGCCGCGCCACGCGTACACGGTCACCGACGTCTTCGCCGAGCTGGGCGCCGCCCGGCTGGCGGAGGTCGGGCAGTGGCTTCAGGTGGTGGCGGCGCAACTCGACGCAGGCCCCGACCTGGTCGCCACGCTGGACGCCTACTACCAGCACGACATGAACCGGCTCGACACCGCGGCCGCGCTGTGCATCCACCCGCGCACGCTCGACTACCGGCTGACCCGGGTGCGCGACCTGACCGGGCTGGAGGCGGGCTCGACCCGCGGCGTACGCGTGCTGAGCACCGCCGTCGCCCGGATCCTCGCCGGCTAGATCAGCAGCCGGGTGAGCTGCATGTTCTTCATACTGATGTAGCTCAGCTTGTTACCGAAACCCATCGAAACCTGTAGCGAGCTGATCACGTCGGATGGGCCTGTGGGGCTTGCGAATGGGGTTTCGCCGGCTGAGTTGCAGGTCGCTCGACATCGACCTGGCCGACACGATGAAGGCCATGAGCACATCGCTGATGTACCTGCTGCTTCGCCAGGTTCTACAGATGTTGTCCCAGCTCGCCCGCGATGGTGGGGCCGAGGACGTGGAAATCCTGGTGCTCCGGCATCAAGTGGGGCTGCTGCGCCGACAGGTGCACCGCCCAAATCTCCAACCCGCCGACCGGGTGGTGTTGGAGGTGTTGTCGCGGCTGCTGCCCTGCCCGCGCTGGTCGGCGTTCTTCGTCACCCCAGCGACATTGCTTCGGTGGCATCGGGAGTTGGTCGCCCGACGATGGACCTACCCGTATGCCCGGCCGGGCCGGCTGCCGGTCGACAACCGGGTCCGTGGGCTGGTGCTGCGTTTGTTCATTGGACGCCCGTACGTAGTGCAGCGACGAAGTCGTGGGGGCTGATGGTGGTGGGGCGGTCGCTGACCTGAGCATCGCCGAGTTCGATGACGCGCCAGATGCCGTCGTCGCGTTGGGCGAGGTCGACGGTGATGAAGGGCAGGTCGAGGGCGGCAACCAGCGGTGTGAGCGTGCTGAGGTCGAGGTTGGTGGGTGGGAGGTCGTTGGGGGTGTCGGGGTGCGCGCCGACGAGTGCGCAGGTGTCTGCGATCCACCAGGTGCGTACCTCGGCGGTGGTGAAGTGTTCGAAGGCGCGTAGGACGAGGCCGCCGGTGAAGTCGTCGGCGCGGAGTTCCAGGAAGCGGGCGGCGACTTGCCAGGCGGTGGTCGGGTCGGTGAGGTCGGGGATGTACGTGGCGTCGTGCCAGTGGTGTTTCATCGACTCGGTGTAGTCGCGCAGCACTGCGGCGCCGGTACCGAGCCGGATGCGTGCCTGGTCGAACACGGTCCGTTCCGCGCTGGTGGTCCAGGTGGAGGTTGGGGTGACCGGGGCGAGTTGGTGGTACCAGCCGGGAAGTTCGTGGGCGCGGCGGTATTGATCGCCGCTGGTGAGCAGGGTTACGCCACGAGCGGCGAGGGCGTCGGCGAAGGCCGCGTACTGGTCGCTGCGGAGCATCCACCCGCGGTAGACCGCGACGCCGCCGGCGGGTACGGCCGTGATCGCGCGGTGCGGGTCGTCGCGGGTTAGCGCGTCGTGGTCGATCACCGCGACGTCGATCCCGGCGGCACGGGCCGCGTGGGCTTCGGGCGCGAAGTGGTCGTCGGGCCTGCGTGGCCGTAGGGGGTTCGCAGGGACCAGCAACATCATCCGGGCATCGTGCCGGAGGGACGACCTCGCGCTCTACCTGATATGACGATCGGGCAGGTCATCCTGATGCTGCCCCGGGTGTCTGCCGATTCGTCGAAGGGGAGTGGTGTGTTGCTTTGATGGGGCGCAGTCGGTCGCGGGAAGCATGCCCTTGGGCAGCTATCCGGTTGGCGGGGCAAGGCCGTCATGGCGCCAGTCGGTGAACAGTTCGGCGAGTCTGGTCTTGGTCTGGTCGGTGAGGATCTTGGTGGCGTCTTCTCCGAGTGGGTTCAGGGCGTGTTGCCGTACTGCGGGGTGTTGTGCTGGTGCGGGGCAGATGAACACGGCGAGGATCCGTAGTGCACGCAAGGCTTCGTCTTGTGAGATGAGGTCGAGCAGCGGTGCGCCCGCGAACGCTGCGGCCTGGAATCCGTGCCATGCTTTGTCAACGATCAGACTGGCAACGGCTTCGGTGACGTGCGGTCGGTTGCCTTGTAGTGCCGAGCCCAGGATCAGGGCTTTGGCCTTGTTGGGGATGCTGTCGAAACCTCGTCGAGTCATCTCGATCGCGTGGACCAGCCCGATAAAGAGATCGCACCATCCGTGGTTGGTGAGGTCGCGCTTTACGCTGGTGGCGTCCGGGGTGGCGCGGTCGAGTTCGGTAGTGATCTCCCGCCAGGCTCCGCGCGTCATCTCTTCGGCAAGCGCTGTCACCTGCTCGGCGGGCGACGGGTAGGGCTCACCGTCTCCGTTCCTCCCATGAAGTGGTGGGCTCGGCAAGCCAATCCGCGATGTCCAGGCGAGCAAGGTCGGCGGTGATCTCCTGATTGCGGCGGCTCTGCTCAAGGCGCCGCGGACGGTGCCCCGCCCAGACCAAGTTGCCCTCGAAGTGCCCCCGTCTTCCGTGACGGATCAGGTGCGACTCGACGGCGACAGCGTCTTCCTTGCCGTCTTCCTCGGGGGGCTGGCGCGTGGTCGCCGCTGGGTGCACCGCTCGAGGCGACAAGCCATACGACTGCGTGCTGCAGGGTGGTTGAGTCATGCGCGCCCAATTCGTGCTGTTGCTGCTCGTGGTGGCGGTGGGTCTGGTCTACTTCTGCGCGCTGGGGGTGCTGCACCGGTGAAGAGATTCCTGTACGAGAACTCCCTCGGTCTGGTGTTCGGTCTACTGTTCCTCACCGCTCTGGTTGGCCAGGCGTTCGCCGGACATGCCGACTTCAACCAGCAGCAACTCAGCAAAGGCTTGCAACTGATATCGCTCGGCCGTTGCCTCGCGTCGGCGAGTTTCGCCGTCGACGTCACCGAGAACTGGCAATCGGAGTACCTGCAGTTTTTCCTCTACATCCTCCTGACCGTCTGGCTGCTGCAGAAGGGGTCACCGGAATCCGAAGAGCTCGACAAGGCAGGCCGCGAATCGGACGAGGAGCAGATGGTCGGCGCTCACGCTCCCGCCCCCGCGCCGATGTGGGCCCGGGTCGGTGGCCTACGACGGGCGCTGTTCTCCCGTTCGCTGGGTCTGGTTCTCGGCGCGATCTTCATGCTGTCGTGGTTGGCCCAGTCCATCACCGGGGTCGCCGCCTACAACGAGCATCGGCTCGGCAATCTCCAAGACCCGGTGTCCTGGGGTCGGTACCTCCTCCAGCCCGACTTCTGGAACCGCCCACTGGAGAACTGGCAGTCGGAGCTACTGGCCGTCTCCTCGATGGTCGTCCTGTCGATCTATCTGCGACATGGGGGGTCCTCGCAGTCCAAGCCGGTTGACGCGGCGCACACCTCCAACGGAGTGGACCGCCGAGCGCCGCAGCCCTCATAGCCGCGTCGCGAGGCTGAGCAGCTTCTGACGGTGATGGTCAGTCCGCCAGGAGTGCCTCCACGGTTCAGGCATATTGACAACCTGAACCGGTAATCCCGTCGGGTATGTTCCATATGATCCGTTCGAGCTGGAACGCTGAGCGGGTGGAGCAGCAATCGGGACGACCGGCGCGGGGACGGCTGCTGTCGGTCAGGCGTGCCCTGTGGTCGTTAGCCGTCGGTGTCGTCGCAGGGGCCGCCACCGCGCTGGTCGGGGCACCGGAGTTGACGCCGCTGGTGATGTGGACGATCGCGGCCGGCACCATCCTCGTCTGGGTGTGGCGGGCGTGCTGGTCGGCGAGCCCACGGCGTACCGAGCAGCTTGCCGAAGCCGAGCAGCAGTCCCGGTCCACCGATGCGGCGATCCTGATCGCGTCCGCCATCAGCCTCGCCGCTGTGGCCGAGGCGCTCATCCGCGCCTCGGACCAGCAGGACGTGGTGGCTGTCACGCTGGTGATCCTCAGCGTCATCGCGGTGGTCCTGGCGTGGGCGCTGGTGAATACGGTCTTCGCACTGAAATACGCCCGGCTGTACTACCGCCACGATGGCGGCATCGACTTCAAGCAAGAGGATCCACCGGCGTACGCCGACTTCGCGTACGTCGCCTTCACGGTGGGCATGTCCTACGCCCCGGGCGAGAACGAACCGACAAGCAACCGCGTGCGCCGGATCGCGCTCGGGCACGCGCTGCTCTCCTACACCTTCGGAACCGGCATCCTGGCCGTCGCGGTCAACCTGGTCACCAATCTGGGCCAGTCGTGACCCCCGGGCAGCGGGCAGTGGCGTGACTTGGTCAGTTGCTCTGCCACCACCACGGCGGACGTTGATCAGCTCGGCGGCTGTTGCCCCTGCGGTCCGGCCAGCCACGTCGTGACCTGCCTCAGCGGCTGGCTGCTGTTGACGATCTTCTTCATCCGTTGCCACGCGGCGTGGGCCGGAGACCCGCCCAGCACGCTGCCGAGACCCCCCATGCCACTACCAGCCACCGTCCCGCTGCTCTGCGCAAATTGCTGGGTGCTCTGTCCGAGCTGCTGGGTCGCCTGCCCGAGTTGTTGGCCGACCTGCTGGGTTGCCTGCTGCAGCGTCTGCGACAGCGGCCCATCGGGTCCCAGCGCCTCCTGCGCCGTCTGCCCAACCTGGTTCACGGCATTGTCCACCGTCTTCGCCAGTGACTCGATGATCTGGGGGTTCCGCTCGATTGTGCGGAGGGCGCTGTCGAGAATGCCCCGGAGCTCATCGAGCCGAACCTCGAGCATCGCCTCGGCCTCGACGCCCTTGATGTCGACCTTCACCGTGCCGAGATGCGCCTGAACGCCCACGTCCAGCTGAAGCAGGCTGCCCAGCCGTGCTCGCAGAGAGACAGAGGTGTCCAGATCGTCTACCTCGACGTAGATCTGCTCAACCTTGACCTGCGGGATCTGGAGGACGACGTCCGGGTCTGACATCGTCTTGCTGCTGCGCACACCAGCCGGCTGAGGAAGGCCGTGCGCACCACTCTCCCGGACGAGGGGATTTTCGCCGGGCTTCTCACCCGTCGGCCCGGTGCCGATACTGCGGCTCTCACCCGGCCTGGCGGATTCCGCGCCTTCCTCGGCGTCGCGTTGCCCGTCAACCCGCTCCCGCGGTTGCGCCGGCGACTCCCGTGCGCCCTTGTCCCGGCTCTCCGGTTCGGTCATCACGCACTCCTCGGGTCTCGCCTACCGTCCGAACCGGATTAGTACTGCAACGGCAGTAGGCGAATCGAGTTCGGCTCGCGTTCGTTGGTCTGCCTGTGACGGACGTTGATGTCGATCGTTGGCATGGGGAGTCGGACCGGTTGCATGCCCGGATCGGGCCTCGGTTTCGGCGATCGGAGCCGCGGCTGCGGGCGCGTCAGTACCTGTGTGGGCTGGTGTCGGGTCTGGGGCGGAAGAACGGCTGGACGCTGGCTGAGCAGGCTGGGGATGTGTCGCCGGACGGGATGCAGCGGTTGCTGCGGTGGGCGGACTGGGACGTCGACGCGGTCCGTGACGATGTGCGGGACTACGTCGTCGAGCACCTCGGCGATCCGAGCGGTGTGTTGATCGTCGACGACACCGGGTTCCTGAAGAAGGGCACCCGGTCGGCGGGGGTGCAGCGTCAGTATTCGGGCACCGCTGGTCGGACGGAGAACTGCCAGGTCGGGACGTTCCTGGCCTACCGATCGGCGAAGGGACACGCGCTGATCGACCGGCAGCTCTACCTGCCGGCGTCGTGGACCGATGACCGGGATCGGTGCCGGGCCGCGGGGATTCCGGACGAGGTGCAGTTCGCCACGAAGGTCCAGATGGCGCGGGAGATGCTGGCCCGGGCGTTGGATGCGGGGGTGCCGGTGGGGTGGGTGACGATGGACGAGGCTTACGGGCAGTCGAAATCCCTGCGTGTCTGGTTGGAACACCGGGATGTGGGTTATGTGGTCGCGACCCGCCGCAACGACGACATGATCACCACCAGCATGGGCGCCGCCCGCGCCGACCAACTCATCGCCGCGCTGCCGGCCCGGGCGTGGTGCCGGTTGTCCGCCGGCGCCGGGGCCCACGGACCGCGCGAGTACTGGTGGGCGCGGGTGCCCGTGCGGATCTGCTGGCAGCCCGGCCGAGGGCACTGGCTGCTCGCCCGTCGCAGCATGACGACCGGGGAGATCGCTTACTACGTCTGCTACGGACCCCGCCGCACCCGCCTGCTCGACCTGGCCCGCATCGCGGGGGCCCGGTGGGCGATCGAGGAGTGCTTCCAGCAGGCCAAGAACGAAGCCGGCCTCGACGAATACCAGGTCCGCGACTGGCGAGCCTGGTACGCCCACATCACCCTGTCCATGGCCGCCCACGCCTGGCTGTCCGTGGCCCGATCCCTCACCGCAAAGGGGGAACCAGCCTCGGTGACGACATGATGATCGGCTACACGGTACCGGAGATCCGAAGACTGCTCACCGCACTCGCAGTCCGATCAACCCACCCACCAGAGCACGTCTGGGCCTGGTCCCGATGGCGCAGACGACGCCAACACCAAGCCCGAACCTGCCACTACCGACGACACGGCTACCCATGACCAACTGCCGTTGCAGTACTAACCCCCTCCCCGGCAGGGAGTGCACATGGTTGCCCTTCGATCTCGATGCCTGGAATCGGTCTTCGGTACCCCGCTGGACACCCTCGCCTCACACCACATCCACGCACTGGTGACCGCGGGTGTGCAAGAGGCCTTCGACCTGGACTACAAGCAGACCCTGTACGGCGGCAAGGACCAGGAGAAGCGGGCGCTGGCCGGCGACGTCGCCGCCCTGGCGAACACCGGGGGAGGGGTGATCGTCCTGGGGGTCGAGGAAGACGACCAGGCGCGCGCCACGAAGGCGCCGGGCGTCGCCATCTCCGATGTCGAGGTGGCCCGGATGCGCCAGGTGATCGCGTCACTCGTCGCGCCGATGCCCGTGGTCGACATCCTCACCGTGCCCGAGCCGGCGACCGACGCCGGCGAGGACGGTATCCAGCAGGGCTTCATCGTCGTGGCAGTACCCCGCAGCCCGGGGACGCCGCACGCCGTCCTGATCAACGACGGCCTGCGCTTCCCCGTGCGCAACGGTGCCACGACTCGCTACCTCTCCGAGCCCGAGATCGCTACTGCCTACCGCAACCGGTTCGCCAGTGCGCAGCGGCAGGGCCAGCGGATCGTCGAGATCGAGCGCGAGGCGATCAGCAGGCTCGCCATGGACGACGACTACGCCTGGGTGGTCGTGTCGCTGGTGCCCGACCTGCCCGGCGACATGATCCTGCAGAACGCCTCCAGGGACTGGGAGATGGAGGTCAGGCGCGGGCGGCCGACCGTCACCAACGAGGGCGTCGGGATCAACCGGACGCGTGTCGGGCGCCGGCGACTGCTGGCGGACGGGACGAGCAATTACGCGGCAGAGTCCCGGTTCATCTCTCTGGAGCTGCACACGGACGGCTCCGGGGTCTTCGCGTTGGCGGTCTCCAACCTGGGGTCGCGGAGAGCTACGGCGCAGCGCGGGGGCGAGCCTGACGACTCTGGGCGCCAGGTGGTCACCGACGAGGGGATCGCCACGGGTATCGTCTCCGGACTTCTCCAGCTCGGTCAGCACGCTCGCGACCGGGCGGCGGCCGGCGGCACCGCCCTGATCCGGGCCCAGCTGCACCTGGTTGCAGAATCGCGGCCGACCACGATCGGCCACACCCGGTTCTACGGCATGGGGGAGACCCGCACTGGCGAGCAGTACCAGGTCAGGGCCGACCCGGCCGAAGCCGCGGCCTCCGTCGACGACCTAGCGCAGGCCGGCCCGGGTCTTATCGAAGCCGCGGCGCTCCTGCTCGACGAGCTGGGCCACGCGTTCGGCGTGATCGAGATGGGCCAGCTGTCACGGGACGGCCGGGTCCGGCGGCGGTACTGGAGCTCCAGCCGCCACCCAGAGATCGTGAAGTGGGCCGAGGCGAACGGCATCGAGGTGACCGACGAGACCCTGTGACCACCACACCACAAAGCCCCGGCTGCGACGCCGGGGTTTCGTGGTGTGCGAGCTCGTCTACTTCACCTGCTTGACCAGGGCGCCCACGCCGGTCAGCGTGAACGGCTCCCGGATGCCGTCGGTGGTGGGCACCTCGACCACCACGGCCAACTCGTCCAGCTCGTCGACCGGCACCAGGCCGGACTCGACGAAGGTCGCCTCGCCGGATACCGGGATCTGCGTCCCGCCGTCCAGGTTCAGCGCCTTCTTGCGCTCCTCGGCCGGCTCTGTGTACGAGTAGCTGGTCACCGAGTCCGCCTCCTCGCGGTTCGGCCCGTACAGCAGCGTCATCTCCCGGGTCGCCGGCGTGACCGGCAGGGTCGCCTGGCTGCCGTTGGTCACCTCCAGCGTCAGCCGGACGATTGCCTGGGACTTCGCCACGTCCACGCCCCAGGCGTTCGGCACCCGCTGGACGGCGACCAGTCGGGCGCTCACTCCGTCGGGCCAGGACGCGCCGGCCGTGGCCGGGCCCTCGGTCACCGGGGGAGTGCCGGTCGGCTCGACCGCATCCCCGTTCGGCGCCGCGGACGGCGACGGCGCGACCGCGGGCTCGGGTTCCGCCGACGAGCACCCGCTCGCCAGGGCGACCAGCATGGCAGCAGCTACGAATCGGTGTGTGTACATCCGGACATGATGCCCCAAACGAGCCGCACGAGCTCCATGACACCTGGGAGACGGACAAGGGCTGGTCGGTCAACGGCACCGCCAACATCACCATGACCACCGCGGTCATCGGTCAGACCCCGACGTCGGTCGGCCTCACCTGCGAGGCCGAAGCCACGGACAACGGCGTACGCACCACGGTCAAGAACCGGCTCTGACAGCTGCACCCGCGACGAGGCGGCCGCCTCCACCTGCCTTCGGGCGGGCGGAGCGGCGGCCTCTTTCGTCGTTTCCGGGCCGGTTACCCGACGATGCTGTGCGGGTCCACCGGCAGTTCGTCGGCGGTGGCCGAGACGAACTCCAGCTCGACCGTGTCCGCGCCCGGGATGACCGTCGCGTTGAACTCGATGACGACGTCCCGGCGGAACCCCACCTGGGACGTCCGCTCGTTCCAGTCCGCGACGATCACGATGATGTTCTCGCGGGGCTCGGCGTACCGAGCCCGGCGGAAGCGGTCAGGTGAGTGCCCGAGCCATCTCCACGTCCCCGCCGAGGGTCTCGGCGATCTTCCGCAGCGCCGAGGGGGTGAACTCGGCGACCGCCTGCCCGTCTGGGCCGTGGAGGTTGATCTGCACCACGGGCTCCTCCGCGGGCCGCTGCAAGACCCGGTGTAGGAGCTGGGTGCCCCGCTCGGGGCGCCCAGTCGGTGGCGCACCCCTCCCCCTCTTCGTGCTCCTCGCACCAGTCCTTGTGCTGCTCTGCGCCGGATATTCCGGCCTCCTCCCTCCGCCACCCTGGCGGCCACCGGCGGGCTCGGCGCACCGAGCCCGGCGGGAGCTGTCAGGGCGCCGCCGGCAATACCGCCAAGGTGGGGGAGTAGTCGGCTTAGACCGCACCTCGACTGGTCAGGGCGAAGCCGGTGTGTAGCGCGAGAGGTCGCTCGAGACCTAGCTCGGCCCGGGGTCCAAGGGGTATCGTCACCGCGACGACTCGATCTTCGTGCTTAGCCAGCTCGTGGGAGACCGCGTAAACAGTGACGATCCCTTCTGCTTTGACGCCTCTGCTGGCTCTCGTCAACAACCCCTCGAACTCGAAGGTCGAGTACGTCGTCGGCGGCACGACGATCGACGTTCAGGCACGCGAAGAAGCCGCCCAGATCCTTGCTGACGATGCGATGACCATCGCGATGGGCGCTTCGGCCCTGCTGCAGGACTGGCGGGCCCGTCGTGACGGCGGTCCCGCCCAAACGGGCAGCAGGCTGGCCGCTGTCAAGACGTTCGTAGCTCTGGCATTTGGTGTGCCGGGTGCCCCCTCTCACGACAACCACGTGCAAGGACACGTGGCCGAACTGCTCTGGAATCGGATCATCCAGGAGAGAACGACGTGCCGCGACGGTCGTCAACTGGTGCAAGCGCATCCTGTGAAACCGGATCCGAAGGAGCCGGGCGGCGACGGACTTGTGGTGTACGAGGACCGTGGCGGAACCTTGGTGTTCAGGCTGTGGGAGATGAAGAAGTTTGCGCCCAACAAGCCCGGACAGGTCTTGTCCAGCACGATCAACAGAGCCAGCCAGCAGTTGAGCGAGCGTGGCCACGTGTACCTCGCCAAGCTCGCTGCTCCGGCAACGACCACCCATACCGGGCCTTTGGGTCAGCTCTACGAGACCATGGTGGAGCGGTGGTTCGACCGGGACCCTTGCGCCGGCGCCGGCGTGTCGGTCGGTACGTGCCACTGTCACACGCCCGCCGACGCAGCCACGTTCCACTCCCTTAGCAGCGCATTCCCCGACTTCAAGACCGCCGGCCAGCTCGAAGGCATCGTTGTTGCCGTGCCCGACTTCCCGGATTTCGTTAAGCGAGTGAGGGAGATCGTGTGGAGCGGTCTCTGAACCTTGACCTGCTACGAGGCGCCCTCAGTGAACGCACCGGACTACCAGCGGCGGAAGAACTCCAAAGGCTAATGGGCCGGGTAGAAGCCCAACTTTTCCTACAGCGCCCCGAACTGCCGCCGGAGTTGTTCCAGACCGCCTGGTACCTGCACGGGGTCGCCTCAGTCAATGGAGCACGCGAGCTCTACTCCCTTGCGCGACAGCGTCAAGCGTTCCTCGTCAGTGCCCACATCTTCGACCTGGCCCTCAATCAGGTCAACTGGACCCCTGCCGAGCGCCTGTCCTTCGGCTTCGCAGCCGCGGTCGGCTACCGACGCGGTGGCCGCGACCCGAACGCCACGGCGATATTCAACAGGTTGCGAGCCGATATCCACGTGCAGACAGCCGTCGCCGAGCACCTCGGCACGCTCTCGCTGCAGGCAGGCCTCGCGTTCCTCGGTTTCGAGACCAAGACGCTGTTTAGCTGGTTCGGCATCTGGCGACGGCAACTTTCCGCTCTGGCACGGCAATCCGCGCTGGCCGACCTCAGCAGCACAGCCCTTGGACCGACCCACCTGGTGATCCTTGGGGCCGAGGACCTCCTGCAATACTTCGCCCGCGGCAACACCGGCCGATTGCAAAGTGGTCTCGCCCGCCTGCGCCGAGTGGCGGCAGGCGAAGCCGGCCCCAGCGACCTGCACTCCGAGTGGGTCGCCGCTCACCTCCTCAACTTCGCAGGCGAGGCGGAGCTTGGGTCGCTCTGGAACCCAAAGGTCCTGCCACCCACCGTGTCGGCGCTCGTGAGACAGGCCTTCACCGTCGGAAGCCCGCCGGTGCTGACGCTGTGGGAGCCGCAACGGGACCTGGTCACCGGTAGCCCATCACCTTTCGACCCCAGCGTCCGTCGGACGGTGTTGGCCGTGCCGACAAGCGGCGGCAAGTCCCTCGTCGCGCAGATGCTCGCCGTTGAGCACCTCTCCCGTACCGACCGCAGCGTCTGCTATGTCGCACCGACCCGCAGCCTGGGGCGCGAGGTTCGCCGAGCGATGACCAGCAGAGTACGCATCCTGCAGAAGGAGACCGGCGCGGAGCAGCCCGACTACCCGAGCGCGTGGGACATTTTCGCAACGGCTGAACCGGCGGCGCCCGCCGATGTCGAGGTTATGACTCCGGAACGGCTTGGTCACCTACTGCGCCATGACTCGGCAGCGGCTCTCGACCGCTTCGGCATGTTCATCTTCGATGAGGCGCAGCTGCTCAAGGAGTCCGGCCGCGGCTTCGTACTGGAGTCGGTGATCGCTGTGCTGGACTACCTCACGCGAGACACCGGTCATCAAATCGTGCTGATTTCGGCAGCTATGGGCAACGCTGGGGCCATCGCGCAATGGCTCAGCCCTGACGGGCAGTGCCTGCGCCACGAGTCCCAATGGAGAGGTCCGCGACGCCTGCATGCTGCCTTCAATACCAAGGCTATCTGGCACGAAACCCGGACGCAGGGGGGCGCGGGGCCTACGTGGTCGTACCGGCACACCACTGAACTCCAGGGCCGCATTCGGCTGCGCCTGGCGGACGGCCACACCACCGAGCTCTCCACCCAGGGCGACACGGGCTGGCGCCTGGTCCGTAAGTCCAAGGATGGCATCAGCCGCCAAACCGGCCTACCGACCGACGCGACACGCTCCACAAAGCAGTACGTCATCGCTAGCCAGATGATCACCGCGCTGGGCCATGCCGGATCAGTTCTCGTCGTGGCCACCACCCGAAAGCAAGCCGAACTGCTCGCTAAGGGCCTGGCCGCCGAGTGCGACGAGCAGCCCACACTGGCACCGCTCGTGGACTTCGTACGGCAGCAACTCGGCGCCGACCATCCCCTCGTCGATGCCCTCCGGCATGGAGTGGGTTTTCACCATGCCGGCCTGCCTATTGAGGTGCTGGAAGCACTCGAGGAAGCTGTCCGCGGCGATAGCCTGCCCTACTTGACGTGCACTTCTACGCTTACCGATGGGGTGAACCTTCCGGTTCGCACCGTGGTCATCTACGACCAGACGTATCAAGATCAAGCCGAGGAGAGCCGGCTACGTGGCGCGCGCCTTGTCAACGCTATGGGCCGTGCGGGACGCGCAGGCAAGGAGACCGAAGGCTGGATCGTGCTGGTTCGCGCCGCGGAGCCCACAGAGCAGGACTTCCGCGACCTTGATCCCGGCCCAGAGGCGCTCGCCGTCACATCGTCACTCACGACGGACATCGCGCTCCAGTCCTTCGCGGAGATGGAAGGACGGCTGCGTGACGACGCCGACGCCGTGTTCTCCGCCATCGACATCGTCGGCGACTTCATCAGCTTCGTCTGGCTGCTGTTAGCCATCGAGGAAGGCCGCGGCACAGACCCGGCCGCAGTGGACATCGACGCCCTCGTCGGCTGCACCCTCGCGGCCACGCACTCGGCTGACGCCCGCACTACCTTGACGCGCGTCTCGGAAGCCACGCGCCGCACGTACGCGGCTAGCGCCCCGGACGCTCGGCTCCGGTGGCCTAGGACGGGTACCTCGATCGGGACGGCTCGCAGCATGGACGACCTGGCATCCCGCATTGCCGCGGTGATACTGCGCGCCGATGCGAACGGGCGCCTGCCGGACATGCGGGACCCCGAGCAGGCCATCATCCAGCTGCCCACCATGTTCGCCGAACTCCTTCAGCGCCCCGAAGCCCCAGAATGGCGGTTCCGAGTCAGCCCTCAAGGCGCCGACATTGACGTCCAGCCCACGGCCTTGCTTAGGGACTGGATCTCCGGACAGCCCCTAGCTGACCTCGCTAACACACACCTTGCGGCGGCAACGAACCCGGCGTCGCGCATCGCACAGATGGTGAGCGCGGTGACCGCGCACTTCGAGCATTACCTCGCGTGGACCGTCAGCACGATGGTCGAACTCGTGAACGCCCGTCTCATCGATGCCGACAGTGAGGCGCGACTGTGCCCGGAACTCGGCGGGTACATCCGCTACGGCGTCAACACGCCGCATGCCCTCCTGCTGATGACGTCCGGTATCCGGTCACGGCGCCTGGCGCACGCCATCGTCGCCGCGTTGCCGTCTGATCTTCAAGCCACTCACGAGGACATGCGCCTGTGGTTGGCCGGCATGGGCATCGCTGAATGGCGAGAGCGCTTCGACGCATCCTCGTCAGAGGTTCTCGACCTGCTGGACATCACAAGACTTCGTAGTCGCAGCCTGCTCAAGACTCTCCTGGAGACCGGGACTGTTGCCGTCACATTGCCCGGTCTCACCGCCGGGATCGCACCGCCACACGCTCAGCTGAATCTCGCACCTGCCCGCGACCACGCGCCACCCGAGCCGCTGGCGTTGTACGTAGCCGACGAGATGGTCGCCACAATCCCGCCACAGGATCACGCGGACGTCCGAGCCATCCTCGACACAGGACTCGATCTAACCCTGGAACTCGATCACCCGGCGGACTTGCCCGTTCTGCGCCTGAGCATGCCGCTCGACGACGGAGCTGCGTAGGAAACGCGTCAACCCATCCGCAGGGATATCAGCAGCGCACGGGGGATAGTACGGGCGTCGTGTGGCGGACTCGACGGACGAGCAACCTTGATGTCAGGCCACTTGGTACGTGCGGAACAAGTCCGCGAAGAAGGCACGCAGCATCTCCCGGGCCGGCTCCTGCTCCTCAAGCTCCGCCGCGCCGAAGCGGAACACGTCGTAGCGCGCGAGCTTGAGGTCTCGGTCCCCGCGCATCGTCGCTGAGTACACGAAAGGGTCTGCCAGCGTGCCGGTTGCATAATGGTGCTTGCCGTCAACCTCGAGGACGATCCGGTGGCCGCCTGGCAACAGCATGAGGAAGTCCATGCGCAAGTTAATCATTGCCGCCGCCCTGCGGGCTTGTACCGTTTGCGGATCCCAGTGCAGCCACACCTCCGGCAATAGCGCCGGCAGGTTGTATACCCGGTCGGCGTGAATTTCGTGGAACAGGTCGAACAGCCTCTGCTGCGGTGGGGACGAAGGGGGCAAGCTATCCCGCAGCCTTCGCCACCGGGTCCTCTTCGCTATTGAGGGACTGCGCGTCCTTCCACCAACTCTGCAGATCCCGCCAGCGCAGGCCGTCGGAAATGACACGCCGGTCGTAGATAAGGACCTTGTCGGCACCAGCAACGATCTCGATCTCGTTGTCTATCGCGTCGCTGAGACGCAGATCCGGCTTGCCCAACGACGCGAAAATCAGATTCTTGACCCGGCCGGCATGCGCCCGGGTCGACGTCAAATGGAACACCGGGTAGCCGTCAGCCTCCCCGGTCTCACGTAGTTGCAACCCCGCGCCATGCAGATGCCGGTTGAGAAGGGACACGGTGCGCGCTGCGCCGCCTCGTCGAGCAGTGTCTCACCAGAGACCAGCCCCTCCAGCAGCAACGCGAACCGCTTGTTGAACGAGTCGAATGCGCCGAGATTCTCGAACAGTACCTCGGCCGTCCAGTCACCGGGGTTTCGTTGCACGTGCTGGTCGATCTGCCCGCCGAGGCTTGTGTCGTTGAGGAGAAAACCGGCAAGCGGATTGGCATCTAGGTCCCACAGGTCCTCGAGCATGCGCCTGAACTGCGGGTAGGCCGGAAGGAAAGTACCTATATCGAGACTGCGGGCAATCTCGCGCCGGGTCCGCTTCGGGATGTCCGGGGTCGCCTCGACCGCCCACAGCACATCCTGGATCGCGTTGCGGGTGCCGGCGCTTAGCAAGCCGTGGGCAAGCATCAGGCGCGCTATTTCTGGCAGCCGCTCGTCGGAAACCGCTGCGACGCTACGCTGCGCCCGCTCGGTCTTGGTGCCGTCCTGAGTTGGTACGGGTAAACCTACACGGGTGAACTGATCCGGCAGATCTTGGTGTCGGCCAGCATGGGCGATCGTTTTGGCGACGACGTCAACGAGCTCACAAAGCATGCCGATGTCCAGGTCGCTAGCCATCGGATGATTCTGGCAGAGCGGCTCGTCGAAGTAGCCGCTCAACGGGGTCTTCCTCTCGAGGACGAAGACGGCAACGAGATCGACTACACCGACGTCTTCACGGCGGACCCCGCCGCGCTCTGGCAGCTGCCGGAGACCGCGAAGATGTGGGAGTCCGGCATCGTCGACCTGTCCGGCATCCTCAACGGGGTCAAGGACGACGTCCAGCACCTCGCGGCGGTGACCCGCACGCCGATGCACCTGCTGATGCCGGCCGGCGTCAACCAGTCCGCCGAGGGCGCCTCGCTCTCCAGGGAGGGCCTGGTCTTCAAGACCCGCGACCGCATCGACCGGACCAGCCACGCCTGGGCCCGGGTGATGAGCCTCGCGTTCCTGCAGATGGGCCAGCCCGACCGGGCCGACCTGTCCAGGCTGCGCACCCTGTGGGCGTCGCCGGAGCGGCTCAGCCTCGCCGAGCGCGCCGACGCGGCGAGCAAGGCCCTCAACGACATCCCGCGGCGGTCGCGACTGATCCACATCTGGGGATTCAGCCCGGGCGACGCGAACCTGATGATGACCGAGTGGGCCGACGACCAGCTGCTCGCCGCGTAGATCGCTGCCGCGACCGCCGGTCTCGGCATGGATCCGAACCTCCCGCCGGGCATCCAGCAGGGGGCGCCGACGAACCCGGCCGCGCAGCCCGCGGCCCAGCCGGAGAGCCCGCTGCCGCAGCTGCCCACCCCGACCGACGTCCTGGCCGACCCGCTCGCCGGGCTGCCCGGCACGGGCGAGGGCGACGATGGCGTACCTGCACGGGTGTAGCAGCATCGCGGACGACGCTAAGGGCCCCGGCGAGGCCTCCGGACGAGAAGCCCGGCACCGCCACCCGGCAGGCGCCTTGGCGCCGGGTCGGGGCCAGCTTGCCCACCGCTAGGCGGGCCCGGCGGGGGCGTGCGACGACGCCGCAGGAGACGCCCTAGGGCGCTGTCCGCGCCGGTGGTCAGCTTGCCAACCACGACGGTTACCACCAGTACGACGAGAATTCCGAAGAGCCAGGCCCAGGGGCCCCAGGACAGGATGGGGTCGACGTAACGCCCGGCTGGATTCCGCAGCCAGGATGGCCGCACGCTGATCACCAGCTGGTCGTCAGACGGTTCGAGCTGCACCGTCGCCATCTCCCGGCGCTGTGGAACGTCGACCACCTGGGACGCCGGCGGCTCCATCGTCCCGAGTGCACCCTTGGGTGCGGTGATCTCGAGGGTGGATCCGTCGGCCGGCACGAGCTCCCTGTTTCTGGTGGTCACGCCGAGGTCCATGGTTAGCCGAACCTCGGACTCGGCGAAATTGAGACGCTCCACCGTCTCCACCCGTTCACGTCGGTAGACGAGCTTGCCCTCGAAGGCGTGCGTGAGCTGCCACCCCTTGGCCATGGCCCGCACCGGGTTGTTGGGCGGGTCGGGGTCGAGCGTCACCTCCTCGGTAATCCGCAGCTGCGACCCGTCGAGTGACGCACGCGCCTGGTACTTCACGGGCTTGACCTCGCGAATCATGGCGTGCGGGCCCCTGTCGTCGCGGTAGATGCTCACCGCGGCAGCGGCCACCTGCAGGGCGGTGAGGCCGATCGTGACCGCGAGGACAAAGTAGGACAGCTCGAAGTCGGGGTCATCTAACAGCCGACGCCCGGAAAACACAAGTGCGACTATGGCCAGGGGCAGGAGGAGCAGAGCCAGGAGAAGCCACCGCGGCCCTGCGTCTGCCAGCAGTAGCAGTGGCAGCGCCGCGGCGGTGGCGGCGGCCAACGATA
>NZ_JAGPXZ010000010.1:0-26472 GCF_018070305.1 Micromonospora sp. M51
GTGCTGGCGTTGGCCAGCGCCAGCACCGGATCACCGTCGGCCCACAGTCGACCGGTGACAGCGGTGACCCGGTCCACCGCCGCCGCCAGCCGGCCCGCCAGCGCGGCGGCCTCGCCCCCGGCCTGCCGGGCCCGCTCGACCGTGTCGCCGATCGTCGCGGTCAGCAGGACGAGACCAGCGCCGCCCTGCATGGTCATCTTGCGCCCCAACAGATCCAGCGCCTGGATGCCGTGGGTGCCCTCGTGGATCGGGTTGAGCCGGTTGTCCCGGTAGTGCTGCTCCACGTCGTGGTCACGGGTGTAGCCAGCGCCGCCGAGCACCTGGATCGCCAGGTCGTTGGCGGCCAGGCACCACTGCGACGGCCAACTCTTGGTGATCGGGGTGAGCACGTCCAGCAGCAGGTGGGCACGCTCGCGGTCGGCCTCGGAAGGTGCGGTCTTCTGCTCGTCGAGCAGCCGCGCGCAGTAGAGCACCAGTGCCAGCGCCCCCTCCACGTAGCTCTTCTGGGCCAGCAGCATCCGTCGTACGTCGGGGTGGTCGATGATCGGCACCTGTGCGGTGGCCGGGTCCTTCGCGCCGACCGGCCGGCCCTGTGGCCTCTCCTTCGCGTACGCCAGGCTCTTGAGGTAGCCGGTGTAACCCAACGCGGTCGCGCCGGCCCCGACCCCGATCCGGGCCTCGTTCATCATGTGGAACATCTGCGCGAGACCCTGATGGGGCGCGCCCACCAGATGCCCGACCGCTCCGGGGCGACCGGCCGGGGTGTGCGCGCCGTCGCCGAAGCTGAGCAGGGTGTTCGTGGTGCCCCGGAACCCCATCTTGTGGTTGAGCCCCGCCAACACCACGTCGTTACGGTCGCCGAGCGACCCGTCCGGGCCGACCAGCACCTTGGGCACGATGAACAGCGAGATGCCCTTGACCCCGGGCGGCGCGCCCGGAATGCGGGCCAGCACCAGGTGGACGATGTTCTCCGCCAACTCGTGATCACCACCGGAGATCCACATCTTGGTGCCGAAGAGCCGGTACGTGCCGTCCGCCTGCGGCTCGGCGCGGGTGGTGATGTCGGCCAGTGAGCTGCCGGCGTGCGGCTCGGACAGGCACATGGTGCCGAAGAACCGACCGTCCAACATGGGTCGCACGTACGTGTCCACCTGCTCGGGACTGCCGTGCGCCAGCAGCAGGTTGGCGTTGCCCAGGGTGAGGAACGGGTACGCGGAGGTGGCCACGTTGGCGGCCTGGAACCAGGTGAAGCAGGCCGCGGCGACCGCGTGCGGCAGTTGCAGGCCACCGACGGTGGCGTCCAGCCCGGCGGTGAGCAGGCCCGTCTCGGCGAAGCTGTCCAACGCCGCCCGGACCTGCGGGATCAGCCGCACCCGCTGCCCGTCGAAGGTCGGCTCGGCGAGGTCGGCGGCCCGGTTGTGCGGGGCGAACTGCTCGGTGGCCACCCGCTCGGCGAGGTCCAGGGCGTCGTCGAAGGTCTCCCGGGAGTGCTCGGCGTAGCGGGGGCGCTCGACGAGGTCGGCCACCCGCAGCCACTCGTGCAGCAGGAAGTCGAGGTCACGGCGGGAGAGCAGGGTGGACGGCACGGCACTCCTCAGCGGGCACGGGGGGCGGGCGGGGCGACGGCCCAGTGTCGCCCCGCCCATCCTGGCCGATCGGCAGGGCCCGCACCACCGGCCCGGCCCGGGTTCGACGGGCGGGACTTGTCACACCCGCCGGTTAGCGTCGTTGCCCGTGACCGCACCTGGAGACGTCCCACCCGAGGTCCTCGACCGGCTGCGGCCGATCTGCCTCGGGCTGCCGGAGACCTACGAAGAGCCCGCCTGGGTGGGCATCCGCTGGCGCATCCGCAAGCGGACCTTCGCCCACGTGCTCACCGTCGACCCCGACCGTCAGCCGGTCCACGCCCGGGCCGCCGCCCTCGACCGGCCCGCCTGCCTGCTGACCTTCCGGTCGCCCCTCGACGAGATCGCCGGGCTCCTCGGCGTGGGCCACCCGTTCTACAAACCGGACTGGGCTGCGAACGTGCTGGGCATGATCGTGGACAGGGACACCGACTGGGAGGAGGTGGGTGAGTTGCTCACCGAGAGCTACTGCGTGATGGCCCCGAAGCGGCTCGCGGGCCGGGTCGGCCCGCCAGCACCGCCGACCGGCTGAGCGCCGGGCGCTGCCTGCGGGCGGCTGACCGTCGGGCGCTGCCTGCGGGCGGCTGACCGTCGGCGGTGGTGCCCCGCAACCGGCGTGCCGTGCGATCAGCGGTGCCCTGCGACCGGCGGTTTCGGCCGGCAGGCGCCGGGGATACCGCGCCGAATGGCCGGAGCCGTCGGCACCGGCGTGAGCCGAGGACGCCGGCGGGCGGGTGAGGAGCGGGTCGATGTCGTCGCTGCCCACCGAGGAGGATCCCCGGTTGACGTCGGTGCTGCACGAGGGCCGGGTGTGCACCGGTGTGACACCAGTGCGCGGGCGGGTGTTCCTCAGCTACCCGTCGGCGGACCGGCCCGGCGTGCAGGTGGTCGAGGCGCTGCCGGACGGCCGGCGTGAGCCGTACCCCGACGCCGCGTGGAACCGCGCCGACCAGCCGCCGGACGGGGCGTTCGTGCACGTCAACGGCTTGCGCGCCGGCCCGGACGGCCGGTTGTGGATCGTCGACTCGGGCACGCCCCAGATCGGCTCAACGCAGGTGCCCGGCGGCGCTCGGCTGATCGCGGTGAACCTCGACGGCGACCAGGTGGATCGGGTCTACCACCTCGACGAGGCGGTCCACCCGGACAGCTACGTCGACGATGTCCGGTTCAACGGCCCGGTGGCGTACCTCAGCGACGCCGGGGCCGCCGGCATCATCGTGCTGGACCTCGACTCGGGTCGGTCCCGGCGGGTGCTGGACGGGCATCCGAGCACGGTGGGCGGGCCGTTAATCGCCGACGGTCGCGTGCTGCGTGACCCGGACGGTGCCGAGGTACGCCTGCACGTCGACCAGCTGGAGGTGTCGCCGGACGGTCGCTGGCTCTACTACCAGCCGGCCTCCGGCGGGATGTCCCGGATCGCCACCCGCTGGTTGGACGACCCGTCGGTGTCCGCCGACGAGCTGGCCCGGCGGGTCGAACGGTGGTGCGAGACACCCAGCACCGGTGGCACTGCCATCGACGCCACCGGCACCATCTACCTCAGCGACGTGGAACGACGACGTGTCCTCGCCCTCGCACCCGACCGCAGCGTCCGGACGCTGGTCGCCGATCCCCGGCTGGCGTGGGTGGACGCGATGTGGATCGACGCCGAGGCCCGGCTCTGGATGCCGGCGGCCCAGCTGCACCTGACCGCCGGGCTCGACGGCGGGCGGTCGGCCGTCGACTACCCGGTGCACATCTACCGGATGCCCGTCGAGGCCGGGCCGCCCCCGCGCGACCACGTCTGACTGTTCGGCGGCCCCCGGTGGCCAGCTGCGGTGGGTGCCGCCGGCGGCGGGTTCCGCCGCAGGTGTCCGCCGACCGAGGCCGGCAGAAGTCGTGAGCCGCCGACCTGTCGCAGGTCGCCGTTAGGCTCCGCGCCATGGCTGATTTCGTGTTGGTGGCGGGGGCGTGGTTGGGGTCGTGGGCGTGGGACGAGGTGGTCCCGCCGCTGCGGGCGGCCGGCCACGGCACCCACCCGCTGACCCTCTCCGGTCTCGCCGAGCGGCGGGAGGTGCCCGCCGGGCAGCAGACCCACGTGCGGGACGTCGTCGACGAGATCGAGCGCCGCGACCTGCGCGACGTGGTGTTGGTCGGGCACAGTTACTCGGGCATCCCGGTGGGCCAGGCCGCCGAGCGGATCGGTGACCGGTTGACCCGGGTGGTCTTCGTCGACTCCGAGGTGCCTGTCGACGGCGGGTCGTTCGCCTCCGGTTGGTGGCAGGGCCAGGCGGCCTTCGAGGCGCAGCTCGCCGACAACGGCGGGCACTGGGCTCCGCTCGGCGCTGCCGATCTCGACGGTCAGGGTCTCACCGACGGGCAGATCGCGCGCCTGGTCGAGGGGTCCACTCCACACCCGGGCGGCACGCTGACCGAGCCGGCCGTGTTGAGCCGACCACTGGGTGAGCTGCCGGCGACGTACGTGAAGTGCCTGCTCGACGGGCCTGAGCCCAACGACACGGTGGCCTCGCTGCTGACCAGCGACCACTGGCGACTCGTCACGATGAACACCGGCCACTGGCCGATGTTCTCCCAGCCCGCCGAGCTGGCCCGGGTGCTGCTGGCGGAGGTCGCCTGACCCGGTGGTGACGGGTGGCGCGATCCGCGCACAGGCATCGCCCGTTCGGGGCGCGGGCCCGGTGAGCGGCGGCGCGACCGGGCCCCGCCCCTGTGGTCAGGCCGCCGGTTCGTCGAGGGTTCTGATCTGGCGCACCGGTGACGCGAGCAACCACAGCACGGCGAGCACGCCACCCAGGCCGGCGATGACCAGGGTGGGCCGTAGCCCGATGGTGGTGCCCAACGCGCCACCGACCAGCGCGCCGAGCGGCCGGATGCCGTAGTTGACGGCGCTGTAGGCGCCGGCCCGGCGTCCTCGCGCGTCGTCGGGTGTCACGGCGGTGAGGAGGGCGTTGAGGTTCACGTCCATCAGCATCACGCCGACGCTGGAGACCAGCTCGATGGCCGCCAGCATGGCCACCTTCGCCCAGGTGGGTCCGGACACCAGAGCGGTCAGTGCCAGCGGTGCGGGAAAGAGCACCGCGCCGATCATGGCGGTGCGGCCCAGGCCGATCGCGCGCGAGATCCGTGGGGCGAGCGCCGCGCCCGCGAAGCCGCCGAGCGCGCCGAACCCGAAGGCGATGCCGATCGCGCCGGCCGACAGGTCGAGGTCACGGCTGGCGTAGAGCACCAGCAACGCGCTGGCGATGAAGGTGAAGAAGTTGACGGTGCTGGTGCAGCCGAGGGCGGCCCGCAGCACCGGGTGCCGCAGCACCAGCACCAGCCCTTCGCGGACCAGGCCGAACGTCGACGTCCGACGGGGCGGGGGCGGTGGCTCGGTCACCGGGATGCGGCTGAGCAGCATCGCGGAGCCGAGGAAGGACACCGCGTCGACGACGATCGCGACCGGGCCGCTGAGCGCCTGGACCAGCCCACCGCCGACTGCCGGGCCGGCGATGAAGGACAGCGACCGGCTCATGCTGAGCTTGCTGGTCGCGTCGACGTACGCCGAGCGCGGCACCAGGGCGACGAAGAACGCCTGACGCGCCATGGCGAAGAGCACCGCCCCGACGCCGGTGAGCAGTGCCACCAGGTAGAGCTGGGTGAGGGTGATCGCGTCGAACAGGTAGGCCACCGGCAGGCTGAGCAGCACCGCGGCGCGGATCAGGTCCGCGATGATCAGGAGTCGGCGTTTGTGGGTGCGCTGGTCCACCCAGGCACCCAGGATCAGGCCCAGCAGGTTGGGTAGCCAGATCAACGCGGTGAGGACGCTGACCTGCACGGGTGTCGCGGTGAGCAGGGTGACGGCGATCAGCGGTAGGGCCAGTTCGCTGATCCGGTCGCCGAACTGGGAGATCGTCTCGCTGATCCAGAAGGTGCGGAACCGCCGGTCGCGGTGCAGGGGCGGCGCGGTGGCGGTGGCGGTGGCGGTCATGACGCGGCCGGGTCGTCGCCGGGTTCGGGCAGCAGGTAGCGCAGCATCCGCACGGTTCGCGCGTCGGCCGGCGACGTGTCGTCGTCCTTGCGCCGCACGTACGGGGCGAGCAGCTCCTCGATGGCGGCCTCCAACTGCTGAAGCTCCTCGGGGGTGGCCACGAACCGGGTGTCGGCCACGCCGGCCACGCCGCGCCACTGCGCGTCCAGCCGGGGCTCGTCGTGCAGCAGCCACTGTTGTGGCGCCTCGGCGGCCCTGGCGAACATCTCGCCGCGGAGTTGCCGGCCGGCGGCCTGCCCCTCGGCGTCGTCGGGCAGCTCGAAGCGGAAGCCCCGGGCCGCGGCCTGCCACCAGCGCTCACGCTTGCTGGCGGTCCCCTCCGCGTCGACGACCAGGCCGAACGTGGCGAGGTGTCGCAGGTGCCAGCTGACCACCGACGGGGTGGCCCCGACGTGCGGCGAGAGCCCGGTGGCGGTGGCCGGGCCGTGCCGCTGGAGGCGGTCGAGGATGGCCAACCGGACCGGATGGGCCAGCGCCCGGAGCGCCTGCGGTTCGGTGATCTCGAAATCCCCGTACGGATTCTTGAGAGACATGTTTCGAGAGTAGCCTCTCAGATCAGATCGGGGAACCCCCGCCGCTGCGGCGCCCCGCCGATCAGGCGATGCCCAACCGCGCCAACGGCTCGACCAGCTCCCGCTCCTCGTAGCTGAGGTGCGACAGGAGAGCGTCGGTCAGCAGGTCCACCGCCGCCCGCAGCTCGGCGAGGCCGTCCGGGGACCCGACGTACGCGACCAGCGCCCGGTCGACGCCCTCCAGCACGTCGTGGATGACGTGGTGCTCCTGCTCCAACCGGTCGACCACCGGGCCGAGCCGAGGGTCGCGCGCCCGCAACCGGGGGAAGAACGACTGGTCCTCGATGGTGTGGTGGGTGGTGACGATGCGGCAGTACGACTCGCAGTAGACGCCGAGCGTCCACCTGTTCTGCCGCATGGTCATCGTGTTGATGTGGGAGCGGGCCGCGCCGGCGTCGATCTCGCCGGCCGCCACCTGGTCGATCAGGTCGTGAATCTGGGCCAGCTCGGCACGCAGACCGTCGTGGATCTGCACGAGGTGCGCACCGGTGGCCTGCTCCTGCGCGGTGTAGGTGCGCTCCGGGTCGGGCGCGGGCCCGCTCGGCCGGGTCGACTCGTCCCACACCCGCCGCTCGCTTCGCCGTACACCGTCGTCGGGGGTCGGCACCACGGCGAACGCGCCGCCGGTCGCGGTGGCGCGGCTCGCCCGCACCGGCGCCGCGACGACCGCCGCCGGCTCCGGCTCCGGCTGTGCTGGCGTACGCCCCGGCGTCGCGCCCTGCTCCCGTTCGGCCGCGACCAGCTCGCGGACGGCGGGGGCGACCTCGCCGGCGAAGCGGCGCAGGTCGTCGGGGTCGTCGCTGGCCAGGATGAAGGTGCCGACGCCGTCCTCCACCGCCAGCTCGGCCAGCTCCTCGGCCCACTGCTCGGCGGGCCCGTTCAGGGGGCCACGCCCGACCGCCGAGAACTGTCCGGCGATGTTGAGCAGTCGGCGCACGTCCCGCGGTGACCGGCCGGCCTCCCGCGCGGCGTCATCGATGATCGCGTTGCCCTTGGCCAGGTCGCCGGGCTGGAGGTAGCCCAGCGAGGGCAGCCAGCCGTCGGCCCGACGGCCGGTGAGCTGGAGCATCCGGGGCTTGTACGCGCCCAGCCAGATCGGCGTGTGGTGGGCTGGGGCGGGTCCGCGCTTGGCGCCCACCACCCGGTAGAACTCGCCGTCGACCCGCACTCCGCCGCGCGTCTCGACGTCCCAGAGCTGACGGATGACCTCGATGGCCTCCGTCAGCGCTCGCACACCCTCGCCGGGGGTCAACCGCCGGCCGCCCATCGCCACGATGGCGTCCCAGAACGCCCCCGCCCCGAGGCCGAGGCTGACCCGGCCACCGCTGAGCAGGTCCAGGCTGGCCACGCTGCGGGCGAGCACCGCGGGCGGGCGCAGTGGCAGGTTCGTCACGTTCGCCGCGAGGTGCACCCGGTGGGTGCGGGCCGCGACGAAACTCAGCAGGGTCCAGGTGTCGAGGAACGCCGGTTGGTACGGGTGGTCCTGGAAGGTGACCAGGTCCAGCCCGACCTGCTCGGCCAGGACGGCGACGCCGACCGTACGGTCCGGATCGCCTGCGCTGGGCGTGACGAAGGATCCGAAGACCAGGTCGTGGCCGTAGTCGCTCATCTGCGAGCCTCCCGATTCGCCCGACGCGTCGGCTGATGCGCCGTGACCTTAACCTTATGTCACACAGAACTTCTGCTGCCATCAAGGTCTGACTCACTGCGCTATTGTCGGGGGATGACGGGTGCCACTCACCGGCCGGGCCGGCCCGATCCGCTCGACGACGACCTGGGCTGGATGCTCGGGATCGTCTTCCGCGGCTACGTCCGCGCGGCCGAGCACGCGCTCACCGACTTCCCCGGCGGCCCTCGTGGCTACCAGCTGCTCACCGCGGCGATCAACGGACCGGCCCGGAACCAGGGCGCGATCGCCGAGGAGATCGGCATCGACCGCACCGTCCTCACGTACCTGATCGATGACCTGGAGGGGCCCGGCTTCGTGGCCCGTCGCGCGGACCCGGCCGACCGACGCAACCGGCTGATCGAGGTCACCGACGCCGGCCGTGCCGCGTGGGAGCAGCGGCGAGCGGCACTGCGGCAGGTCGAGTCGCATCTGCTGGGGGCCCTCACGCCGCCCGAGTCGGCGACGCTGCGGTCCCTGTTGCAGAAGGTCGCCTGTTCGGCCCAGGCGGCGGACCCGCTGCGTGACCTCTGTGAGGTGGTGACCGAGGTGCACCCCGAGCCGGCGTCGCCCACTGCCCGCCGGACCGGTGCCGCGGCGGCGCGAAGCGGACGAGCCGCCTCCCCCCGAACCCGCCGAAGCACCGGTTCGGACAGCTGACCGACGGGCCGCCCGGCACCGCCCGACGTCCTTTGTCGAGCGGTGCCGAGTGACCCGCGGTGTCGTCAACCCGCCCGGTCAGCGCACGTGCACGAACACCGGGTTCGAGTAGAACCACAGGTCGTCCCACGGGCTCTCCAAGCCGTCGGCGAGCGGCTCGGCCTCGTCCGTGCTGGTGCCACGCACCCGCGCGTAGGTGTCCGCCTCGACGTTGCGCAGGGTGTGCCGGATGACGTAGCTGTCGCCCTGCCGACGCCAGTCGCGCGGGCCGAACCGGGCCACCACCTTGGTGGTGGGGTTGGTGTCGGCGTCCAGGCTGGCGCTCGGGCCGGTGATCTGGCCGACGATCAGGTCGACCCGGCGGACCTCGGGCCGGTCGCCGTTCGCGTTCACCCCACCCAGCGGACGGAAGGTGATCTCGATGTCGACGTCGGTACGGCTCCGACGGCTCACCGTGATCGTCTCGCCCACCTCGGCGGTCTTGCCCTGGGACGTGGCGGTGACGTCGAGGCTGCGGATCAGGTCACCGGTGGTGACCCAGATCCGGCCGTTGCGCAGGCCGTCCATGATGTCGCCGTAGTCCTGGCGGGCGTGCACGTAGGTCTTGCTGTACTCCCCCGGCCAGAAGTCGGACCCACCACGGGTCCAGTGCACGTGCGAGTCCGAGGTGGCGGTGATCCACCAGCGCCGGCCCTCGCCGAGCAGTGAGTCCCACAGCCCACCGACCCGGGCGGTCATCTGGTCGAAGCCGCCGTAGGTGGGGTGGTTGCCGTACCCGCCGCGCGCCCCGCCATTGAGCGGGCCGGCCTGGTGCCCGGGTGCGCCCTCGAAGCCGATGTAGACGTCCGGCGCGGCGTTGTTGCCGTTGCGGAACTCGCGCGGGGTGTCCTGGCCGTAGACGCCGAGGCCGGGCGCCGAACGGGACGCGTGGTGGGCGATCACCAGCGGCTTGTGCGGCATGCCCCGGGCGACCTTGAGGAACTCCACCATCTTCGCCTCGGTGTCCCGGGTCGGGTCGGTGGGGAACGCGTCGTACTTGGCGAACCGGCTCTCCAACTCGAAGAGCTGCTTCGCCTCGTCGTCGTGACGCGGGATCATCAGCGTGTGGTGGTCCAGCGAGGGCGCGTCGAACTCCATACCCCAGAACTGGAGCACCTCGGGGACGAGCTTGCGGGAACGCAGCAGGTCGGGATACGCCTGCTCGATGTTCACCTTCGAGTGGGTCGGTCCACCGTGGTCGGTGCACATCGCCCAGGTCAGGCCGAAGTTCTTCGCCATGATGGCGTTGGTGACGATCGGGTAGACCGCGTCCGCGCCCTTGTGGAAGACGATCGGGGACTTCGTGGTGTCGAACTCGCCGCTGTACTCGGAGTGGATGTGGTGGTCCCCCGCGCGCCACACCCGGTTCCTGGAGTTGCCCCGGTCGGCCTTGTCGTCGTTGCCCGGCCGGCGGTCCTCCTCGGCCCACGCCGCGCTGGCACCGACCAGGGGGCTGGCCGCGGCCAGCGTCGCGCCGACGCCCGCGTACTTGACCAGCTTGCGCCGGGACAGCTGCGGGTGCTCGGTCTCTTCGGAATGCCTGTCTGACACGTGTTGCCTCTCCTCGATCAAGCGAATGCTCTTTCGATCAAGGAGCCTTGAAGAGGCCGGTGAACACCCGCCGTACGCAGCCGGTGCTCACGATGAACACCCTGCTCCGACCGGTGGGGAGCCGGGCGGGTGGCAGCGAGCCGGTCAGATCCGGGCGCGCGGCAACCAGCCGAGGAACCGGTGCCGGACCCGAGGCAGCGGCAGCGTGGGCAGGTCCTCGGCGGCGGCGACAAGGCAGGAGCCGAGGTAGACCGCGAGGGAGGCGCGCGCTCCACCGAACTCGGCGAGCAGTTGGCTCTGCTTGGTGGCGCAGGGCCATTCGCGGCCGCAGCCGGTGCAGGTCCAGCTCGGCGGGTTGGGGAGGTGCTCCGGCAGCTTGGCGCGGCGGTACCGACCGACGACACTGTTGTCCGAACGCACGTCGCGCCGCCGCATCGCGGGACCCTCGTTGCGGTGGGCTGGCGGACGGGCGCCGGGCAGGTAGCGCCCGACGGTGCCGAAAAGCACGCCGACGCGAATCAGGGCGTCCGGTCCGACCTGCTGGGTCAGCAACGCGGTCATCAGGTAGTGCCCCAGCAGGTCGAAGGCGTCACGGTTCAGGCCCAGGTCGCGGCAGAGGTCGACGAAGTCCGGCGTGGTCAGCGGCACCCGGTCGTCGAGTGCGCGGCGCAGCACCGCGCGCAGCCCACCCCCGAGCCGCTCCAGCGCGTCCCCCTCGCCCAGGCCCAGGCTGTCCTCGTCCGCCACCCGGGCCAGCGCCTCGCCCACGGCCAGCCGAACGACGCGGTCAGGATCAGTACTGTCCAACGCTTCCCCCCTTCGTGGGCCGGTCTCCCGGCGGTGCCACGATCATCCTCCGACGAATCATGAACAAGATTTCGCTGTCGGCCGCGAGGGTGGCTAGGACAGCAGACGTAGAACCGTTCGACGGGCTAGCCGGAAAACGAAGTCGAGCTGCCGACACACCGAGGTGATTGGCGGGACGGCGAGCGAGTGATTGTCGTATGGTGACATTCCCATCCACGGATATTGCATCCCAGCGTCACGAATCGTCAGACCAGATCCGACGCCCTCAACCGGTCGCTGCCGTCCCGCTCGCGACGTTCCACCGCACCGCCGGCCACCGACGTGCCGGGTCACCGCCGCGCACCCCGGCACGTCCCGATCCTGCCGTCGACACGCGTTCCACCACCCGGCGGCACCTTCACCGGACGGAGACAGCGGATGACGTCATCGCCAGTGCAGACCCACCGGTTCGACAGCAGTGACCCGTCGGCCATCCAGGAATTCCTGTCCGCCACCTACGACCCGAAGCTGCGCATTCAGAGCCGGAACGGATACCGACTCACCCACCAGCGCGTCGACACCGCTCCCTTCGCCCTCGCGACCACCCGACAGACCGGGCACCTCGAAATCGATGCCAGCGCCCTCGGCGGGCTGGTCATCGGTCGCGCCAACACCGCGCGCGGCAGTCGCTCCTGCGCGGGATCGACCCACCGGTTCGGCCCCGGCGAGGTCTTCCTCGTCACCAGGCCGGACGAGCCGTGCACCGTCCAGTGGCATCCCGGTGAGGTGGAGCTGTGCGTACTGGATCTGTCGGTGCTGGCGCAGGTGGCCACCACCGCGCCGGCCCGCCGGCCCGGTCGGATCGAGTTCACCGAGCTGGGTGCCGCCGGTACGGCCCTCGCCCGGCAGTGGCGCAACACCACGAGCTTCGTCCGCGACGTCGTGTTGAACAGCCCAGCCGACGGGGCGCAATCGCTGGTGATCGGCAACGCCGCCCGGATGCTGGCGGCGGCGGCGCTCGCGGTCTTCCCCAACACCGCGTTCACCGAGCCGACCGCCGCGGACCGGAACGACGCCACCACCGCCACGCTGCGCCGGGCCATCGCGTTTCTGGAGGAGCACGCCGATCGGGACATCAGCGCGGTCGACATCGCCGGTGCGGCCGGCGTCTCCCTGCGGGCGGTGCAACTCGCCTTCCGCCGTCATCTCGGCACCACCCCCATGGCCTACCTGCGTCGGATCCGGCTCGTTCGGGCACACCACGACCTGGTACGCGCCGACCCGCGCCAGGAGACGGTCTCGGCGATCGCCAGCCGGTGGGGGTTCGCCAGCCACAGCAGGTTCACCGCGCGGTACCACGCCAGCTACGGCGTGCCGCCGCGCGAGACGCTGAACACCTGAGAGTCAGCCTCGGTCGCGGTCGTTTCTGTCGCGGGCGGTCTGCAACTCGGGCACCGAGGCCTCCAGCAGGTCGGCGAGGCCACGAAGTTGCTCGGCGACCCGGGCACCGAGGGGGGTCAACGAGTATTCGACCCGCGGTGGGATCGCGGTGAGCACCTCGCGGGTGAGCATTCCGTCGCGTTCGAGGGTCTGCAGGGTCTGGGAGAGCATCCGCTCGCTGACCCCGTCGATGCGTCGCCGCAGCGCGTTGAACCGGTAGCGGCCCTCGCCGAGCGCCAACAGGGCCAGCGAGGCCCACTTCGAGGTGACGTCCTCGAAGGCGGCACGGGAGGTGCAGCCCCGCGCGAAGACATCGCTGACGAATTCCTGGGTAGGCCCCGCCGGGTCCTGGGCCGGCCTGTCGCTCACCTCACCAGCCTAACCTACGCTTACCTATGGTAAGTGCTATAGATTAGTAAGTGCTTGCAGGTAAGCCACCAGCCTCGGAGGTTCGCATGCCCACCTACGCCGTCACCGGCGCCACCGGCCGACTGGGCCGCCTGGTGATCGAGCAACTGCTCGACAGCGGCGTACCCGCCGCCGAGATCGCCGCCATCGTCCGCAGCCCGGAGAAGGCCGCCGCTCTGGCCGCGCGGGGCGTCGAGATCCGCAAGGCCAACTACGACGACCCGTCGACGCTGCCCGGCGCCGTGGCCGGCGTACGCCGTCTGCTGCTCATCTCCGGCGACGCTCCCGGTCAGCGCGTCGCGCAGCACACGGCGGTCATCGACGCGGCCAAGCTCGCCGGTGTGGAGCGTCTCGTCTACACCAGCATCCTGAAGGCCGACACCACAGCGAACCCGCTCGCCCCGGAGCACAAGGCCACCGAGGAGGTCCTCGCCGCGTCCGGGCTGACCTACACAGTGCTGCGCAACGGCTGGTACACCGAGAACTACACCGACCAGCTGCCGCAGTACCTGGGCTCCGGCACGATCCTCGGCGCCAGCGGCGGCAGCAAGATCTCCGCCGCGACCCGGGCCGACTACGCGGGGGCCGCCGTGGCGGCGCTGACCGGGGAGCAGGACGGCAACGCCGTCTACGAACTGGGCGGTGCCGCGTTCACGTTCGACGAACTGGCCGAGGCCGTCACCGAGGTGACCGGCACCACCGTCGTGCACCAGGACATGTCCGCGGCCGAGCTGGCCTCGGCCCTGGAGAACGTCGGCCTGGACGCCGGCACCGCCGGATTCGTCGCCGCGCTCGACCAGTCGATCGCCGACGGCGAGTTGGCGACCGACAGCGACGACCTCAGCCGGCTACTCGGCCGGCCGAGCACTCCGCTGCGCGACGCCATCCGGGCCGCGCGGGGCTGACGGGGTTCAGCAGCGAGGAGGGCGGCGGGGTCCGGTCGCCGCCGCCACCCGGGCAGCTGCTGCCCGGGTATCCTCGACGGCATGCTCAGGCACGTCAATGACCGGGTCCGCCGGCACGCCGGGCCGCCACGCCGGGATCCCGCGCTGTCCAACCTGGACCGTTGTGGGTCGGTCCGGTGAGCGGCGACGTCGTCGTCCGCGCCGCCGTCGAGCAGGACGACCCCGAGCGGGTCTTCGACGTGCTGTGGCAGCTCGCCCCCGGCGACCCGCGGCCGGACTCCTCCCGGCTGGCCAGCGCCTGGCGCGACCTGCACGCGCAGGCTGGCCGCCGCCTCCTGCTGGCCGTCGCCGGGGACACCTTCGTGGGGACCCTGGACACCCTCGTCGCCCCCAACCTCACCCACGGCGCGCGACCGTACATGGTGGTGGAGAACGTGGTGGTCGCGCCCGGATGGCGCCGTCGTGGCGTCGCCCGGGCCCTCGTGCTGGCGGCGCTCGACGACGCGACGGCGGCCGGCTGCTACAAGGTCCAACTGGTGTCGAACGCCGCGCGCACCGACGCCCACCAGTTCTACGCGTCCGTCGGTTTCACGCAGTCCGCCCTCGGCTACCGCCGGTACCTCACCACCGCTTCGTGACCCGGTCACCCCGCCTCGGTCGGCTCGGCGAGCAGCAGGCCGGTCAGCAGACCGCGCAGCGTCCGCTCGACGAGGTCCGCCCGGGGCGTCGGCCCGGAGGGCTGACCGAACGCCGCGACCAGGTGCGGGTACGCCGCCAGGTCCACCCCGGCGAAGCTGAACGCCCCGGCGGCGGACTCCTGACGGGCGAAGAGGCTGGCCACGCCGGTCATCATCGCGATGGCCTCGAACTTGGCGGCCACCGGGCAGCGCACGGGTTCCAGGACTTCGATGCAGTTGTCGAACCAGGCCAGGGTCTCCGGGCCGATGCCGGACGGCCGGTGGAACACGTCGAGCAACCACGGGTGGGCGCCGAACAGCGCCAACTGCCGGCGTCCCAACAGCACCATCGTCGCCAACCAGTCGCCCTCCACCCGCGGGTACGGGCGCAACTCCCGCACCGCCCGGTCGGTCATCAGGTCCAGCAGGTCGTCGCGGGACGACAGGTAGCGGTAGAGGGAGCCGGCGCCGGTGCCGCATCGACACCGCGGCCAGCCCTTCGGCGTCGGCCAGCGCGATGGCGGCGGCGACGATGCTGTCCCGGCTGCGCGCCGGAGCGGGGCCACGGCTGCCCCGTTCGGGCCTGCTCCAGATCGGCTGCCGGTCGGGGTCGCCGTCGCCGACGCGCGGCGGTACGTCACTCACCGATCCACACTAAACGGCAACCGCCGTTCGCCAGTCCGGTCGTCGCCGCGAGGCGGCGTGGTCGACCACTGTCATTGATCTTGGCTAGGCTGGTGGGCATGCCCGCACACCATCGGCACCGCCATGACGACGGCCGGAGGTGGGCCACCTGCTCGGCGCGCCCGATCGAGCCGGCCACCTGGTGAGCGACGCACCCGTGCCCGCCCCACGGGGTGGACCGGCCACCTCACAGCGGCACCAGCCGGGTTGGGCCGACCGTTGCGACCGACTCGCCCGGTCCCGCCCCTTCGAGATCGCCATCGTCGTGGTCATCCTCGCCAACGGCATCGTTCTCGGCCTGGAGACCTACGACAACCTGAGCCCGGCGGGCGCCGCGCTGCACTGGCTGGAGGTGCTCTTCCGGGCCGTCTTCGTCGTCGAGATCGCCATCCGGCTGGCCGCGTACGGCAAGCGCCCACAGGACTTCTTCCGGCACGGCTGGAACGTTTTCGACTTCGTGGTGATCGCCGCGATCTTCATCCCGGGCCTGCACGGCGACCCGGCGCTGCTGCGGGTCGTGCGGGTCGCCCGCATGGTCCGCCTGGTGCGGTTCTCGCCGGGCCTGCGGACCATCGTCTCCGCGCTGTGGCGCAGCCTGCCGGGTGTCACCGGGTTCCTCGCCCTGGCCGTGGTGACGCTCTACGTGTACGGCATGGCCGGCTGGCTGATCTTCGGCAACCGGTATCCGGAGGAGTACGGCGACATCGGCCGATCGCTGCTGACGTTGTTCGTGCTGTTGTCGCTGGAGACGCTTCCGGACCTCATCGAGCAGGGCATGGCGATCTCACCATGGACGCTGCTCTACTACGTCAGCTACGTGGTCATCACCGTCAACCTGCTGCTCAACATCCTCATCGCGGTCATCGTCAACTCGATGGAGGAGGCCCGCCGGTTGGAGATGACCGAGCGACTGGCGCCCGGGTACGACGAGGACGGCGACGGCGTACCGGACGAGGTGGACCGGATCGCGCTCACCCAACGGCTGGACGACCTGCGGGCGGTCATCACCGAATTGGAACGTGAGCTGCGCATCGACCGGGACGACGGGCACAGCCGACCGCACCGGGACAACGCCCGCACCGGACGGTGATCCGACGCTCGCGGCGGGTGGGTGGCATCCGGACGACGTGTCCGCCGGCTTCGACCGGGTGCGGGCTCTGCAAGACGCCATGGACCAGGGCCGCCAGCGCCGCCTCGTCCGGCTGGGTTTCCGGCCCGACGAGGCGGCGGCGCTCTCCGCGCTGCACACCCGCAACGTCATGTAGCAGTACCGTGGAACGGCGATGACCAGTGACCCGCGTGAGGAACTGCAACGGCTGCGCGCGCAGACCGAGGCTCAGGCCACCGCCCTGGAGGGCGACCTGCGGAGCCTCTTCGAGGCGTCCCGGTCGTCCAACGCCGACGACGAACACGACCCCGAGGGCACCACGATCGCCTTCGAACGCGCGCAACTCATCGCCGTCCTGGACGCCACCCGCCGACGCCTGGCCGAGCTGGACGTCGCGCTGCGACGGGTGGACGACGGCAGCTACGGGGTGTGCGAACGGTGTCTGCGTCCCATTCCCGCCGAGCGTCTCGCCGCCCGCCCGTCAGCGCGTACCTGTGTGGCGTGCGCCAGTCGACGGTAGTCGCACCGCCGTCAGCGGCCACCGGCGTAGCGGGCGCGGTCGCCGAGCTCCTCCTCGATGCGGATGAGCTGGTTGTACTTGGCGGTGCGGTCCGAGCGCGACAGGGAACCGGTCTTGATCTGCCCGCAACCGACGCCGACGGCCAGGTCGGCGATGGTGGTGTCCTCGGTCTCGCCGGACCGGTGCGACATCACCACCCGGTACCCGGCCTTGTGGGCGGCGTCCACCGTCGCCAGGGTCTCGGTGAGCGTGCCGATCTGGTTGACCTTGACCAGGATCGCGTTGGCGTAACCGCCGTCGATCCCGTCGCGCAGCCGGTCGACGTCGGTGCAGAACACGTCGTCGCCGACCAACTGCACGCGCTCCCCCGCCGCCGCCGTCAGCCGCTGCCAGCCGGCGATGTCGTCCTCGGCCATCGGGTCCTCGACCGAGCTGATCGGGTACCGGGAGATCAGGTCCAGCAGGTAGTCGATGTGCTCGTCGACGGTGCGCTGACGTCCCTCGCCGACGTAGTCGTAGACGCCGTCGTGGAAGAACTCCGAGCTGGCCGGGTCGAGGCAGATCAGCACGTCGGATCCGGGCTGGTAACCGGTGTCCTCGATGGCGCGTAACACGAACCGCAGTGCCTCGTCGGCGTCCGTGACGTTCGGGGCGAAGCCACCCTCGTCGCCGACGTTGGTGTTGTGCCCGGCCGCGGCCAGGGACGCCCTGAGGGTGTGGAAGACCTCCGAGCCCATCCGGACCGCCTCGGCGAAGGTCCGCGCGCCGACCGGGGCGATCATGAACTCCTGGAAGTCGAGCGGATTGTCGGCGTGCGCGCCACCGTTGATGATGTTCATCATCGGCACCGGCAGCAGGCGGGCGCCGACCCCACCGACGTAGCGGTAGAGCGGCTGCCGGTGGGCCGACGCCGCCGCCTTCGCGGTCGCCAGGGACACCGCCAGGATCGCGTTGGCGCCCAGTCGGCCCTTGTCCTTGGAACCGTCGAGGTCGATCATCGTCTCGTCGATCAGGGCCTGGTCCTCCGCGTCGAACCCGCGCACCGCGTCGGCGATCTCCCCGTTGACCGCGGCGACGGCCGCGCTCACCCCCTTGCCGTGAAAACGCGTCAGGTCCCCGTCGCGCCGCTCGACCGCCTCGTTGGCCCCCGTCGACGCGCCGGACGGAACGGCGGCCCGGCCGGTCGACCCGTCGGCGAGGACCACGTCGGCCTCCACCGTCGGGTTGCCCCTGCTGTCGAGGATCTGCCGACCCCGCACCCGACTGATTGCCGTCATCGCACACTCCCTGCTCAAGCTGCTGTTTCACCGCCAGACTGGCAGGAAACGGCGGCCCTGACACCGCGACGATGGACACGTTGACCCGTACCCCGGGGTGCGGGTTTAGGGTCGCGGGATGCGGGTGGGTGAGTTGGCACGACGGACCGGAACCACGGTCCGGGCACTGCGGTACTACGAGTCGGCCGGGCTGGTCGTGCCCCGGCGGCTGAGCAACGGCTACCGGGAGTACGACCCGATCGCGGTGCGGCTGGTCGCCCAGATCCGCGAGCTGATGGCGCTCGGCCTGACCGTCGAGGAGACCCGCCCGTTCGTCGAGTCGATCGCCGGTGGTGCCGACGACACCGACGTGTGCGCGGCGGCGGTGGCCACGTACCGCAGCACCATCACCAACCTGCAGGAACGGATCGGCAGGTTGACCGCCCAGCGCGACGCGTTGGACGCGCGCCTCGACGCCGCCGCGACCCAGGTCGTACCCGGCAGTCAGGTGGAGGGCGCCGACCCCACCGGGCTGGTCGGCGCCACGATGCCACAGCTGTCCTTCTACGGCACCGACGGCCGCCCGGTCGACCTTGGCGCGCTCGGCGCCGGACGCACCGTCATCTTCGTCTACCCGCTGACCGGGCGACCGGGCGTCGACCTGCCCAACGGGCTGCTGGAGATCCACGGCGCCCGGGGCAGCACCGAGCAGGCCGCCTGGTTCCGCGACCACCACGCGGAGCTGCGCGCCGCCGGCGCCGCCCGGGTGTACGGACTGTCCGCCCAGTCGACCGGCTACCAGCGGGAACTCGCGCACCGGCTGCGGCTGCCCTACCCGCTGATCCCCGACCCGAGGCTGACCCTGGCCGCCGCGCTGCGCCTGCCGACCCGTACCGCTGGCGACATGACACTCTACGAGCGGCTGACGTTGATCATTGCCGACGGCGTTGTCGAACACGTCTTCCACCCGATCCAGGACCCGGCGTCGCACCCCCTGCACGTGATGCGGTGGCTCACCAAGCGACGCCAGGCCCCCGGATCGGTTGCCGCCTAAAAATCGTCGTCGAAGGCGACGGTGCCGCTCACCCCGACCTGGTACGCCGACACCCGCCGCTCGAAGAAGTTGGACAGCTCCTGGACGTCCTGCAACTCCATGAACCCGAACGGGTTGCTCGACCCGTAGTGCGCCGGGATGCCGAGCTGGGCGAGGCGGCGGTCGGCGACGTGCTGGAGATACTCCCGCATGTCGGCCAGGGTCAGACCGGGCACGCCGCGACCCAACAGGTCCTCGGCGAACTGCACCTCACACTCGACGGCCTCGGTGAGCATCTGCCGGACCTGGTCGGCGAGGTCGTCGTCGAACAGGTCCGGCTCCTCGGCACGGACGGTGTCGACGACGTCGAACGCGAACGCCATGTGCATGGACTCGTCGCGGAACACCCAGTTGGTGCCGGAGGCGAGGCCGTGCAACAGGCCGCGCGAGCGCAGGAAGTAGACGTAGGCGAACGCGCCGTAGAAGAACAACCCTTCGATGCAGGCGGCGAAGCAGATCAGGTTCAGCAGGAACGTCCGCCGGTCGTCGCGGGTCCGCAGCTCCCGCAGGTCGCCCAGCGAGTCGATCCAGCGGAAGCAGAACTCGGCCTTGCGCCGGATCGAGGGGATGTTCTCGATCGCCGCGAAGGCCTCGAAACGTTCGGTCTCGTCGGGCACGTACGTGTCGAGCAGGTTGAGGTAGAACTGGACGTGCACCGCCTCCTCGAACAGCTGCCGGGACAGGTAGAGGCGGCCCTCGGGGCTGTTGACGTGCTGGTAGAGGTTGAGCACCAGGTTGTTGGCGACGATCGTGTCGCCGGTGGCGATGTACGCCACCTGGCGGCTGACCAGGTGCCGTTCGGCCGGCGACAGTTTGTCCAGGTCGGCGAGGTCGGCGTGCAGGTCGACCTCCTCCACGGTCCAGGTGTTGCGGATGGCGTCGCGGAACCGGTCGAAGAAGTGCGGGTAGCGCATCGGGCGCAGGGTGAGGTCCATCCCGGGGTCGAGCAGCATGTGCGTGGTCCTCGTATCGGTGGTGGTGGCGTCGGCGGGGTTCACTGGCAGGCCTCGCACGACTCGGGGTTCTCCAGCGAGCAGGCCAACGCCTCCGCGTCGACGGCGACGGGCGAGACAGCGCCGACGGTGGCCTGCTGGATCCGGGTGGCGGGGCGCGAGCGCAGGTAGTACGTGGTCTTCAGGCCGGCCTTCCAGGCGTACAGGTACATCGAGGAGAGCTTGCCGATGGTCGGTGCGGCCAGAAACAGGTTCAGCGACTGGGACTGGTCGATGAACGGGGCGCGGGCGGCGGCCAGGTCGATCAACGCCCGCTGCGGCAGCTCCCACGCGGTGCGGAACAACTCCCGTACGCCAGCCGGCAGCTCGGCGATGTCCTGCACCGACCCCTCGGCCCGCTTGATCGCCGAACGGATCCGCTCGGTCCACAGACCGCGGGCCTTCAGCTCGCGTACCAGAGCGGTGTTGACCTGAAGGAACTCCCCCGACAGGGTTTCGCGCTTGAACAGGTTGGACACCTGCGGCTCGATGCACTCGTAGCACCCGGCGATCGAGGCGATGGTCGCGGTCGGCGCGACCGCCACCAGCAGCGAGTTACGCAGCCCGTGCGCCTCGACCCGCTCGCGCAGGGCATCCCAGCGGGCCGTCTGCGTACCCTCGACACCCCACAGGTCGGGCTGGAGCTGGCCCCGCGCGGCCCGGGTCTGCGGGTACGCCGGGTGCGCGCCGAAGTCGCGGGCCAGGTCGGCGGAGGTCTCCAGCGCGGTCAGGTACAGCTCCTCGCTGATCCGGGTGGACAGCTCCCGGGCGGCCGGCGAGTCGAAGGGCAGCCGCAGTGCGAAGAAGACGTCCTGCAGGCCCATCAGCCCGAGCCCGACCGGCCGCCAGCGGGGGTTGCTCGCCGCCGCCTGCGCGGTCGGGTAGTAGTTGATGTCGATGACCCGGTCGAGGAAGGTCACCGCGGTCCGCACCGTGGCGCGCAGCCGCTCCCAGTCGATGCCGCCGTCGCCGAGGTGGGCGGCGAGGTTCACCGAGCCCAGGTTGCACACGGCGGTCTCGGCGTCGCTGGACACCTCGACGATCTCGGTGCAGAGGTTGGACAGGTGCACCACGTTGCCCGGCTCGGCGGTCTGGTTGCACAGCCGGTTCGACGCGTCCTTGAAGGTCATCCAGCCGTTGCCGGTCTGGGCCAGGGTGCGCATCATCGTGCCGTACAGCTCCCGCGCCGGGACCTGCCGCACGTACCGGCCCTGCGCCTCGGCCTCCCGGTACGCGGCGTCGAACCGCTCCCCCCACAGGTCGGGCAGCTCGGGCACCTCGTGCGGGTCGAACAGCGACCACACCTCGTCGGCCTCGACCCGGCGCATGAACTCGTCCGGGATCCAGTTGGCCAGGTTCAGGTTGTGGGTGCGCCGGGCATCCTCGCCGGTGTTGTCCCGCAGGGGCAGGAACTCCTCGATGTCCGGGTGCCACGGCTCCAGGTAGACGCAGGCCGCGCCCTTGCGCCGGCCGCCCTGGTTGACCGCCGCCACGCTCGCGTCCAGGGTGCGCAGCCACGGCACGATCCCGTTGGACTGCCCGTTGGTGCCCCGGATCAGCGCGCCGCGGGAGCGGACCCGGGAGTACGCGATGCCGATGCCACCGGCGAACTTGGACAGGTTGGCGACCTGGGCGTACCGGGCGTAGATCGAGTCCAACTCGTCCAGCGGGGAGTCGACCAGATAGCAGGAGGACATCTGGGTGTGCCGGGTCCCGGAGTTGAACAGGGTCGGTGAGCTGGGCAGGTAGGCCAGGCTGGACATCAGTCGGTAGAAGCCGACCGCCTCGTCCGCCGTACGGGACAGGCCGCAGGCCACCCGCAGCAGCCAGTACTGCGGGGTCTCCAGCACCAGTCGGCTGGTGGGATGGCGCAGCAGGTAGCGGTCGTACACGGTGCGCAGGCCGAAGTACTCGAACCGGCGGTCGCCGTCCGGGTCGACGGCGGCATCGAGGGTCGTGGCGTGTGCGGCGACGAACGCGGCGGTGTCGTCACCGATCAGACCCTCGGCGTGGCCGACCCGGATCGCCGCGCTGAACGAGGTGATGCCCTGCCGGCGTACCTCCTTGTCGACGTAGCCGGCCAGCAGCCGCGCGGCGAGGCGGGAGTACTGCGGCTCCTCACCGATCATCTCGGCGGCGGTCTGGATGGAGAGCCGGTCCAGTTCGGCGGTGGTGGCGCCGTCGTAGAGGCCGCTGATGGTGCGGGTGGCCACCCGCATCGGGTCGACGTCGGTCAGGTCGTCGGCCCACCGCTCCACCGCCCGGACGATCTTGTTCACGTCCACGGGTTCGGTCGCGCCGTCGCGCTTGCGGACCCGCATGGGCGTCCGCCGCGCGGGCGTGTCGGCGCCGGCCGGGACTACCTGGGTGACTGTCACCACTCGCTCCTCGGAGTTCGAGACCTGGTGGCCCGGACGCGAGGAGACAGACACCGACGGACGCCACGCCGGCGCGGCGTGGGATCAGGTGGCGTCAGCCGTCCCACGCGGCCTCGGACCGCCGCGCACCCGGGTTCGGGTACGCGGCGCGCTGGCAGGTCTTCGGACTCGCGGGCACGACCGGGCTCGCCGGTCTCCTAGTGGCCGTCGCTTCCCAGGCCGATGGGTGGCCCAGTGCTGATGACGGCGGTCGTTCCCACTCACCGCTGCGGGACAGTCCCGGATTTCCACCGGGTTCCCTGTTGCCTCGACCGCGCCGGATGAGCGGCCGAACCAGCTGCGCTCGACACCATATATAGGGACGGAGCCGTTGTCACACCCCACATGTCGGTTTCGGGCGTGTCGGCGGCCAGCGCGGTGACCACCGTCACCACCCGGGCCGCGCGCGCCGCGCCGGAGGGCGCCGGCAACGGAGGCACGATTCTCCGCGCCGGTGTCGACAGTGGCCAGTGGGTCGACAGCCGACACAAACATCATATGTCTGGGTGTCCCTAGTGATCGACAACGTTGACGCGCTCAACGAGCCGTCCGTATACTCCCAGTGATCATCTGATCTTTAGCCTAGCCGGGCGAGGAGCGCATGCCGCAGATCACTGCCGTCACCGTCGAGGACGTCCGCTTCCCCACCTCCCTGACCGCTGACGGGTCAGACGCCATGAACAAGGACGGCGACTACTCGGCGGCCTACGTCGTGCTGCACACCGACGGCGTCGACGGCGCGGGCGCGCCGCTCGCGGGGCACGGGCTGACCTTCACCATCGGCCGTGGCAACGACATCGTCGCGGCGGCGGCGGTCCACCAGGCACAGCGCCTCGTGGGCCTGGACGTGGCGACGATGGCGGCGGACATGGGCGCTGTCTACCGCCTCCTGACCTCCGACTCGCAGCTGCGCTGGCTCGGCCCCGAGAAGGGCGTCGTCCACCTGTCGCTGGCGGCCGTGCTGAACGCGTCGTGGGACCTGGCCGCCCGGGTCGCCGACAAGCCACTGTGGCGACTGCTCGTCGACATGTCCCCCGAGCAACTCGTCGACATCGCGGACCTGCGCTACCTCTCCGACGCCCTGACCCGGGACGAGGCGCTGGCCATCCTGCGCGCCAAGGAGAGCACGAAGGCCGCCCGCCTCGCCGAACTCGACCGGACCGGCTACCCCGCCTACACCACCTCGGCGGGCTGGCTCGGCTACGGCGACGACAAGCTGCGCCGGCTGTGCCAGGAGGCGGTGGACAGCGGCTACGGCTACGTCAAGCTCAAGGTCGGCGCCAACCTCGACGACGACATCCGCCGCTGCGCGATCGCCCGGGAGATCCTCGGCCCGGACCGCAACCTGATGATCGACGCCAACCAGGTGTGGGATGTCGGCCAGGCCATCGAGTGGGTCAGCGCCCTCGCCCGGTTCAAGCCGCTCTGGATCGAGGAGCCGACCAGCCCCGACGACATCCTCGGCCACGCCGCCGTCCGCCGTGCCGTCGCTCCGATCGGCGTGGCCACCGGCGAGCACTGCCACAACCGGGTGATGTTCAAGCAGCTGTTCCAGGCCGAGGCCATCGACTTCTGCCAGCTCGACACCGGCAGGTTGGCCAGCATCAACGAGATCGTCGCCGTGCTGCTGCTCGCCGCGAAGTTCGACATCCCGGTGTGCCCCCACGCCGGCGGAGTCGGGCTGTGCGAGATGGTCCAACACGTCTCGGTGCTCGACTACGTGGCGATCTCGGGGGATCTCACCAACCGGGTCACCGAGTTCGTCGACCACCTGCACGAACACTTCACCGACCCGTGCATCATCCGTGACACCGGCTCGGGAAGCGGATACGTCCTGCCCAGCCAGCCCGGCTACTCCACCCGGATGCGTCAGGAGTCGGTCACGCTCTACCGGTTTCCCGACGGCCACTACTGGGCCGCGGCAGACCCGACTACCGTGTCATCTCCGGAGGCGTACGTGATCGCGGGTGGACAGGCCACCCCCGTCGGCCGCTAGGGGAAGCATGTCTCGCACAGACGAAGTGGTCAACGGCATCAAACGGATGATCCTCGAAGGGCAGTTCAGGCCCGGTGACCGGCTGCCCGTCGAGAAGGACCTCGCCGAGTCGCTCGGCGTCTCACGGGGCTCGCTGCGCGAGGGGATGTCCGCGCTGTCGATCCTCGGCATCGTCAACATCCGCCAGGGCGACGGCACCTACGTCACCAACCTCGACGCCCCGCAACTGCTGGCCCCGATGGGTTTCGTGGTCGACTTCCAGGGCCAGGGCGACCCGCGGCACATCCACACCGTCCGGCGACTGCTGGAGTGCGAGGCCGCCCGGTTGGCGGCCACCAGGATCACCGACGAGGCGTTGGCTCAGGCGGGGGACCTGCTCGACGAGGCGGCCCGGCTGGTCGGCCAGTCGCCGCAGGACCACGAGCGGATCATGGAGATCGACATCGCCTTCCACCGGATCATCGCGGTGCACGCCGAGAATCCGGTGCTCGTCGGCCTGATCGAGGCCTTCGCCGGGCGCACCATCCGCGGCCGGCTCTGGCGCAGCCTGCACGAGGAGGGCGCGGACCTGCGGACCCACGACGAACATGTGGCGATCCTGAAGGCCCTCGTGGCGCGCGACCCGGAGCGGGCCCGCACCCGGATGGCCAACCACCTGATCGGTGTGGAGGAGTCGTTGCAGGGGTTGCCCGACGACGCCGACGCGAACATCGAGACGGCCCGCTCGTGACCGCTCACGACTGCACGTCGAGCAGCCCTTCGTCGTACAGGGCCGCCCAGAGCTGATCGGGGACGTCGACGTCGGCTCGGCGCAGGGTCTCGGTCACCTGGGCCTCGTCACGCATGCCGACCACCGTCGACACCACGGCCGGGTGGCGACGGACGAACGCCAACGCCGCCTGGGGCAACGTGACGCCGTACGCCTGGCAGACCCGCGCTATCCGGCGGGCCTGGTCGATCACCTCCGCCGGCGCCTGCCGGTAGTCGTAGACGGCGTCGGTCGGCGGCATGTCCCGGGCCAGCAACCCGGAGTTGTAGACCCCGGCGACCACCACAGCGACGTGGCGTTCCTGCGCGGCGGGCAGCAGGTCGGTCAACGCGCCCTGCTCCAGCAGCGTGTACCGGCCGGCGCACATCACCACGTCCACGTCGGTCTCCGCCACGAACCGGGCCAGCATCGCGGACTGGTTCATGCCGGCACCGACGGCACCGATCACGCCCTGCTCGCGCAGCTCCACCAACGCCGGAACCGCCTCGTACGCGGCCTGCTTCCAGTGCTCGTCCGGATCATGCAGGTACACCACGTCGATCCGGTCCAGGCCGGTGCGCCGAAGGCTCGCCTCCAACGAACGGCGCACGCCGTCGCGGCTGAAGTCCCAGACCCGGCGATGATCGGCGGGAACGTCGAAACCCTCCGGGTCCGGTCGGTGTGCCGCCTCCGGTGACGGCACGAGCAGCCGGCCGACCTTCGTCGACACCACGTACTCGTCGCGCGGGCGGGAGCGCAGGGCGGCACCCAACCGCCGCTCCGACAGGCCCAGCCCGTAGTGCGGCGCGGTGTCGAAGTACCGGATGCCGCCCGCCCAGGCGGTGTCCACTGCGGCGGCGAACTGCTCATCCGACGTCGCCCGGTACAGGTTGCCGCCCTGCGCGGCACCGAAGCCCAGCGGGCTCAGCCGCGGCGGCGACCCGCCGGCGGCCCAGCCCGCCCAACGGGTGCGACCGCGCGCACCCCGGCGCACGGCCGCCGTCACCGCTCACGCCGATCCACACTGGTGCTGCCGGTCATCGCCGCGACCAGGTCGTCGGTGGTGACCTCGTCGGCGCGCAGCTGGGCGGCCCGCTGACCGAGGCGCAGCACCTCGACACGGTCGGCGATGTCGAGCACCTGCGGCATGTTGTGGCTCACCAGCACCACCGACATGCCGGCGTCGCGGGCCCGCCGGACCACGTCGAGCACCCGCCCGGTCTGGACCACGCCCAGCGCCGCGGTGGGCTCGTCGAGGATGACCACGTTGGTCGCCCAGATGATGGCGCGGGCGACCGC
>NZ_JAGPXZ010000100.1:0-12272 GCF_018070305.1 Micromonospora sp. M51
GACTACGCGCGGCAGCGCTACATCACCGGCGGCGACTACGCCCGGCAGCGTCACCAGCAGCAGCTGATCCGGGCGATGACCCGCAAGATCCTGGACGAGGGCCTGGCCAAGCAACCGGAGCGCGTCGACAAGGTTGTCTCCGCGCTGGGTGACACGTTGGTCTACGTCGGCGGACGCCGGATCGTCGACATCGCGTACGCCCTCAGTGGCCTGCCGGAGAACCGTTTCACGCTGGTCGGGCTGCCCGGTTCCGGTGTCGGCAAGGGCAGCGCCTACCGGGGTGAGCAGCTGACCGCCGAGGGCCGCACGTTCCTCACCGAACTGCGCGCCGGTCGCGCCGACGCGTACCTGGACGCCCACCCCAAGCTGGTCGTCAAGAACTGACCGGCGCTCAGAGCCGCTTGGGCGGGGCGGGCTTCTTGGTGCCGTACAGCCAGGCGTCGAAGAGCGCGTCGAGCTTCTTGCCGGAGACCCGCTCGGCGAGGGCCACGAACTCGGCGGTGGTGGCGGTGCCGTCGCGCTTCTCCGCCGCCCAGGTCTTGACGATCTCGAAGAACGCCTCGTCGCCCACGGCCACCCGCAGGGCGTGCACCGTCATCCCGCCGCGCTGGTAGACCGACTCGCTGAACAGCTTCTCCGCACCCGGCTTGCCCGGCGGTGTCTGCCACACCTGCGCGGACATCTCGACGTAGCGGGTGTCGAACGCCTCCTTGGCGGTGTACTCGTCGGTGTGCTCCGCCCAGAGCCACTCCGCGTACGTCGCGAAGCCCTCGTTGAGCCAGATGTCCTCCCACTTGGCCAACGCGACGCTGTCGCCGAACCACTGGTGGGCCAACTCGTGGGCGACGACCTCGGTGTTCTCGCCCTGCCGGAAGAAGCTCGCCGCGTACACCGGTCGGCTCTGCGTCTCCAGGGCGTAGGAGATCCGGCTGTCGGAGATCACCACACCGCCGTACGCGTCGAACGGGTACGGCCCGAACACGCTCTCCAGGTAGTCGGCCACTTCCACGGTCCGGGCGATCGACGCGTCGGCGCTCCCCTTGGCCAGGTTGGTGGTGACAGCGTTGTAGACCGGGCGGCCCTTGTGCTCACCGGTGGTGATCCGGAACTTGCCGATCACCAGCGTGCTCAGATAGCTGGCCATCGGCGACTTCTCCGACCACTTCCAGGTGGTCCAACCGCCCGAGCTGACCTTCCCGCCGGGAACGCCGTTGCTGATCGCGGTCAGCCCGTCCGGAACGGTGACCTCGAAGTCGTAGGCCGCCTTGTCCGACGGGTGGTCGTTGACCGGGAACCAGGTGCTGGCCGATTCGGGCTGACCCAGCGCGATGGCACCGTCGGCGGTGTGCAGGAAGCCGCCGTCACCGAGCGTCTCGTTCTTCAACGGCTTCGGCTTGCCGGCGTAGGTGATCTCGACGACGAACCCGTTGCCGTTGATCAGGCCGGACGCCGGCTTGATCACCAGCTCGTTGCGCTTGCGGCTGTGCGTCGCCGGTGCGCCGTCCACGGTGACCGCGCTGACGGTCAGGCCGGCCAGGTCGAGGTTGAACGTCGACAGGTCGGTGGTCGCGGTGGCCCGCACCGTGGTCGTACCCGTCAACTGGTCCTTGGCCGGGTCGTAGCGCACCTTCACGGTGTACCGGCCGACGTCGTAGCCGCCGTTGCCGTAGGTCGGGAAGTAGGGGTCGCCGACCCCGTCGGCACCCGCCGTGAACGTCCGCGCCGTGGTGGAGGACGTGCTCGGTGACGGTGCCGTCTCCGGGCCCGTCGAGTCGCATCCGGACAGTGCCAGCGCACCGGTCACCACCAGAGCGGCACCCGTCCGCAGTCTGTGCCGCGTCCCCCGCATCCCACACCCTCTCCGCACGGTGGCCGGTCACGGCCTCCGCCGCTCCGCACGAACGGGCGCCTACCCGCCGTTCACCGGCGGCAGCATATCGACCGGGCGGCCGGGCCGGGTCACGGCAGTGTGGGGGCCGACCCACCCACCAGCCAGGCGTCGAAAAGCGGGCGCAGTTGCCGCTGCGCGACCCGCTCGGCCAGCGAGACGAGGTCCGCGGTGGTCGCGTTGCCTCCCGCCCGCTCGGCGGTCCAGGTGCGCAGGATGCGGAAGAAGAGGTCGTCACCGACGGTGCGGCGCAACGCGTGCACGGCGAGCGCACCCCGCTTGTAGACGGCAGTGCCGAACATCTGCTCCCGGCCCGGCTCGACCGACGGCTGCCTCCAGTCGGTCGCCGCGTACTGCATTTCGAAGTTGCGCTGGGCGGTCCGGCCGCCGTCGTGCTCCTCCCACAGCCACTCGGCGTAGCTGGCGAAACCCTCGTTGAGCCAGATGTCACCCCACCTGGTCAGTGACACGCTGTCGCCGAACCACTGGTGCGCCAGCTCGTGTGCGACGACGCTCGGGTTCGGCCGGTCGTCGGCGAAGAAGGCCGGCCCGTAGACCGGTCGGGACTGGGTCTCCAGGGCGTACCCGACCCGGTCGTCGGCGATCACGATCCCCCCGTACGAGTCGAACGGGTACGGGCCGAAGCGGCTGGCCAGGAAGTCGGCGATCGCGCCGGTGCGGGCCAGCGAGGTGGCCGCCCCACCAGTCGCCGGCAGGCTCGCGGCCACCGCCGTCACCATCGGCCGGCCGGCGTGCGTGCCGGTCACCACCCGGTAGTCACCGATCACGAGGGTGCTCAGGTAGCTGGCCATCGGGGTGCGCTCCGACCACCGCCAGGTGGTCCACCCGTCGGCGCTGCTCCTCGGCAGCGGCACGCCGTTGCTCAGCGCGGCCAGGCCGTCCGGGACGGTCACCGCCAGCTCGTAGGTGGCCTTGTCCGAAGGGTGGTCGTTGACCGGGAACCAGGTGGCGGCCGAGTGGGGTTGGCCGAGCGCCACCGCGCCGTCGCTGGTGTGCAGGAAACCGCCGCTGCCCAATGCCCCGTCGTCGACGGCAGTCGGTACGCCCGCGTAGTCGACGGTCACGGTGAACTGCCGCCCCCGCGGTACGCCGTCGCGGGGCGTCACCACCAGTTCGCCGTCGCCGCGCCGGTACTCGGCCGCCGCGTCGCCCACGCTGACCGCGCCGACCTCCAGGCCGGCCAGGTCCAGGTTGAACCGGGACAGGTCCTGGGTGGCGGTGGCGGTGATGACGGCCTTCCCGGTCAGCCGGTCGGTCGACGGGTCGTAGCGGACGTCGAGGCCGTAGTGCGCGACGTCGTAGCCGCCGTTGCCGCGCCCCGGCACGTACGGGTCGCCGACGTCGGCCGCGCCGGGCCGGAAGCCGTCGCGCTCATTGCCCGTACAGCCGGCCGCGACCAGCCCGAGGACGCAGGTCAGCGCGGCGGCGACCCGCAGTCTCCGTCCGGTCAGGACCATGTGCACTCCTCCTGCGGCACTCCGCTCAGGCCGAGCCTAGCCAGCATCGCGGGCCGCGCGGCCGGTATCGACGATCATCAGTAACTTTCGTTGAATCAAACAAAAGACGACGTCGATCGAACCTTTCTTTCGACTTAGACCGACGTTAGTGTCTGTTCCCGACCACCGTCGCGAAAGGTGGAACCATGCCCGACCACACCGCCCCCGACGCCACCCCCACCGGCCGACTCAGCCGTCGGTCCCTGCTCGCCGCGTCCGCCGGCGCCGCCGCCGCGATCGGCGCGGCCGGCCTGCCCGTCCTGGCCACCGGCACCCCCGCGCTCGCTAACCCCAAGAGCAAGCTGCGGGTCGAACCGCTGATCCCGGCGAAGAACCGCGGCATCATCCTCTACAGCGTCCGCGACCGGATCACCGCCGCGCCCGACGACAGCGGAGTCCCGTACGGCTTCGAGCGCGTCCTCGCCCGACTCGCCGAAATCGGTTACAAGGAGATCGAGTTCGCCGGCTACACCCAGAGCACCGAGATCCTGGGCCGGCAGATCACCCCCGCCGAGATCCGCAAGATCCTCGACGACAACGGCCTGGTGGCCAACGGCACCCACGCCACGATCCAGCCGGCCACCTTCCAGCAACAACTGGACATCGCCGAGGAACTCGGCATGAAGAACATCGGCACCGGCAGCGACCCGACCAACAGCGCGTACAAGGCCGAGTGGGACGCCGCCGCGGACATCTGGAACGAGCTGGGCCGGCAGGCCAAGGCCCGGGGCATGCGGCTCTACACGCACAACCACGACGCCGCGTACAGCTTCCTGATCGACCGGGGCCCGCGCGACGCGCAGGGCCGGCAGACCCGGTCCTCCGGCATCCGCCGCCTGGAGTACTTCTTCGAGATCACCGACCCGCGGTACGTCTTCTTCGAGCTGGACATCTACTGGGCCTACGTGGCCCGCTACAAGCACCAGAAGTACATCAACCCGGCCGGCCAGGAGGTGACCGACCTGTTCGACCCGATCCTCACCGTGGCCGACCGGACCACCCGGTTCCCGCTCTTCCACGCCAAGGACGGCGACCGGGATACCAGCGTCCCCAACGGGTACCAGATGACCCCGCTGGGCGACGGCGACCTCAACTTCCAGCAGTTCTTCCAGACCATCGGCGAGCGCAACTTCCACCACGCCAACTGGGAGATGGACACCGCTCCCGGCGGCGCTGACAACAAGGGCCAGTCGCTCGACTTCGCGGCGACCAGCTACCGCAACATGTCCGACCTGACCATCTACCTGGAGAAGTGACAGCCGGCTGAACACGACGAAGGCCGGCCCGTGCGGGCCGGCCTTCGGACGTCAGGAGCGGTCAGCGGTCGAGGACCAGACCGACCTTCTGGAACTCCTTCAGGTCGCGGTAACCACACTTGGCCATCGCCCGACGCAGCCCGCCGAACAGGTTCAACTGACCGTCGGCCTCGTCGGCCGGCCCGAAGAGCAACTGCTCCATCGACCCGAGCGGCTCACCGGAAACCTCGAAGGCACCCCGGGGCAGCGACGGGTGACTCGCCGCCGAGTGCCACCAGGCACCACCGGCGGGGGCCTCCTCGCACAGCGACAGCGGCTCACCGAGCATCACCGCGTCAGCGCCGCAGCCGAGCGCCTTGGCGATGTCACCCGAGGTCTGGATGTCACCGTCGGCGATCAGGTGCACGTACCGGCCGCCGGTCTCGTCCAGGTAGTCACGGCGGGCCGCCGCGGCGTCGGCGATCGCGGTGGCCATCGGCACCCGGATGCCCAGCACCGACTCGGTGGTCGACCACTCGTCACCACCGATGCCCACGATCACCCCGGCCGCGCCGGTGCGCATCAGGTGCAGCGCCGTCTTGTAGTCGGTGCAGCCACCGACGATCACCGGCAGGTCGAGGTCGGCGATGAACTCCTTGAGGTTCAGCGGCTCGTCAGTGGTCGACACGTGCTCGGCCGAGACGATGGTGCCCTGGATGACCAGGATGTCCACACCGGCGTCCAGGATCACCGGCGCCAGCGCCAGGGTGTGCTGCGGGGAGACCCGCACCGCCACCGTGCCGCCACCGGCGCGCAGCTCACGGACCCGCTCCGCGATCAGGTCCGGGCGGATCGGCTCCGCGTACACCTCTTGGAGCCGCTTGGTGGCGCGGGCGTCCTCGTCGAGGCCGGCCAGCTCGTCCAGCACCTTCGTCGGGTTCTCGTAGCGGGTCCAGAGCCCCTCCACGTTGAGCACGCCGAGGCCGCCGAGCTGACCGAGACGCACCGCCGAGGACGGGCTCATGGTGGCGTCGGAGGGGTGGCCGACGCACGGAATGCCGAACGGGTACGCGTCGAGCTGCCAGGACGTCGACACGTCGTCGACGTCCCGGGTGCGGCGGCTCGGCACGATGGCGATGTCGTCCAGGTGGTAGCCGCGCTGCGCGGTCTTGCCCAGCCCGATCTCGACCACGTCACGCATGGGGGACTCCAGGTGGTTGGGGGTGGTGGGTCAGCGGGTGTGGTAGTTGGGCGCCTCGACGGTCATCTGGATGTCGTGCGGGTGGCTCTCCTTCAGGCCGGCCGCGGTGATCCGGATGAGCTGGCCCCGGCGGTGCAGATCGGGGATGTTCTCCGCACCGGCGTACCCCATGGCCAGTCGCAGACCGCCGACCAGCTGGTGGGCCACCCGGGAGAGCGGCCCCCGGTAGGGCACCTGGCCCTCCACGCCCTCCGGGACCAGCTTGTCGTCGCTGAGCACGTCCTGCTGGAAGTAGCGGTCCTTGCTGTACGACTTGGCCTGACCCCGGGACTGCATCGCGCCGAGCGACCCCATCCCGCGGTACGTCTTGAACTGCTTGCCATTGACGAAGATCAGCTCGCCGGGGCTCTCCTCGCAGCCGGCCAGCAGGCTGCCGAGCATCACCGTGTCGGCGCCGGCGACCAGGGCCTTGGCGATGTCACCGGAATATTGAATGCCGCCGTCGCCGATCACCGGCACGCCGGCCGGGCGGGCGGCCCGGGCCGCCTCCATGATCGCGGTCACCTGCGGCACGCCGACCCCGGCGACGATCCGGGTGGTGCAGATCGCGCCCGGCCCCACACCCACCTTGACGCCGTCGGCGCCGGCGTCGACGAGCGCCTTCGCGCCGGCGTACGTGGCCACGTTGCCGCCCATGACGTCGACCGCCACGTCGGCCTTGAGCCGGCGGACCATGTCCAGCACGGCCCGCTGGTGACCGTGCGCGGTGTCCACGATCAGCACGTCCACGCCCGCGTCGACCAGGGCACGGGCCCGCTTGTAGGCGTCCTCACCGACACCGATGGCGGCGGCGACCCGCAGACGACCGGCGTCGTCCTTGCTGGCGTCCGGATACTGCTCGCTCTTGGTGAAGTCCTTCACCGTGATCAGGCCGCGCAGTCGGCCCGAGTCGTCGACGATCGGCAGCTTCTCGACCTTGTGCTGACGCAGCAGGGCCAGAGCGTCGTCCTTGCTCACCCCGACCCGGGCCGTGATCAACGGAGTGCGGGTCATGATCTCGCGGACCGGGGTGTTCGGCTCGGAGACGAAACGCATGTCCCGGTTGGTGACGATGCCCACCAGCTGGCCGTCGCCGTCCACCACCGGAACGCCCGAGATGCGGTACCGCCCGCACAGCTCGTCGACCTCGCGCAGCGTGTCGTCCGGGCTGGCGGTCACCGGGTTGGTGATCATGCCGGACTCGGAGCGCTTGACCAGGTCGACCTGGAGGGCCTGGTCCTCCATGGAGAGGTTGCGGTGCAACACACCGATGCCGCCCTGGCGGGCCATGGCGATCGCCATCCGGGCCTCGGTCACCGTGTCCATGGCGCTGGACAGCAGCGGAATGGACAACTCGATGTTGCGGGTGAGCTTCGTCCGGGTGTTGACCCGGCTGGGCACCACGTCCGACTCGCCCGGCTGGAGCAGCACGTCGTCGAAGGTCAGACCGAGCGGAACCACCCGGGCGGAGCCGGCCGGCAGCTCAGGCAGGTGGCCGCCCAGGTCGGCGTGCTCGACGCCGGCCGGAAGATCGGTGCTGGGCGAATTTTCCACGATTGCTCCCCTGAGCTGCTCGGATGGGCTTCAGCGAGGTGGCGCGGGCGGGCACCGGAGCGCGCCACGGTGCCGGCACGTCGCTTCATCGTACCCAGTGAGCTGGGCGACCCGTCCGTGGCAGGCCGGCCCGGCGCGGAGGCCGGGGGGCGGACGTTCGCGCCGCGTTGGGTCTACGGTGAGGGGGTGCACGACGAGCCCATCGACCCGTTCAATGGCGACCCGGCCGATCCGACAGCGGGTCTGGATGACCCGGGCGATGACGCGACGCCGGATCCGCTGACCGACGTCGAGCGGCAGGATGTGCTGGAGGACCTCGCCGACCTGGAGATCTACCAGGCGCTGCTGGCCCCGATCGGGGTCCGCGGGCTGGTGATCGAATGCGAGGACTGCCGGGAGCCGCACTACTTCGACTGGGACCTGCTCCGCGGCAACCTGCGGCACCTGCTCAACTCCGGCCGACCCCGGGTGCACGAGCCCGCGTACGACCCCGACCCGGATCACTATGTGACCTGGGACTACGCCCGGGGGTACGCCGACGGGGTGCACGACACCCTGTCCGAGGGCACCGAGGACGAGCCGGGCGCCCCGACCGCCACCAAGTGACGACACCGCCGCGCGGCGTACCCCTGCTCTCGGGTGCCGTGCGGGCGTGCCCCGCTTCCGCGCGGCGCGCCCTGCGGCGGCGCTGCGCGGACGTCAGGCCACCAGACCGGCGCGGAACCCCGCCGCCACCGCGTGCGCCCGGTCCCGGGCACCGAGCTTGCGGAACAACCGGCGGGCGTGCGTCTTGACGGTGTCCTCCGACACGAACAGCTCCCGGCCGATCTCCGCGTTGCTCTTGCCCTCGGCCATGCCCAGCAGCACCTGAAGCTCACGCTCGGTGAGGCCGATGGACGCCCGACTGGGTCGCGCGTTCGGGACGGGACGGCCCGGGTCGGTCTGCGCCGCCGGCTCACCGGTCCCCGCCTCCGCCTCGTCGTCGCCCCGCTGCACCGGCACCGACGCCAGACCGGCCGACCCGTCAGCGGCCGTCGCCGTCCAACCGGGCTCACCGGAACCGCGCGGCGCCGGCCCGGAGCGACCGGAACCACCCACCGCCGCCGCGTCGCGGGCCGGATCGGTGCTTCGCTGCCGGGAGGCTCGACCGGGCGCGGTGAGCAGCAGTAGGGCCTTCGCCACCGCGCTGGTCAGGTCGTGGTCGACATTCTGGATGAGCCCCCGGGCGCCGGCACTGATGGTGGCCGCCGCAGCCTCGGACTCCTCGGTGCCGAGCAGCAGCACCGCTGCCTGCGGGGCCCGCGCCAACACCCGGCGGACGAAGCCGGCGCTGTCCGGCCGGGTGAGGGCGGTGTCCGCCAACACCACGTCGGCCGGCCGCTCCGCCAGCCGCAGCATCACCTCGGGATCAGAGACGGCGGTACGAACGATCGCGGACAACCCCAGCCGCGCGGCAGCAGAAGTAAGGTGCTGGGCCGCGAGCGGTGTCCGAACGCACACAAGGACGGTACGCACTGTGGTCTCCTCTCCGCCAACGAGCAGACCATGACGCGGTCGGCTGGGGAGGTGGTTCCGGGCAATCGTTCGAACTTTTCCGACAGATAGGGCGAAAGCCGCAATTTCCCGGAGGTTTTCGATCACAGACGTGTGAGTTGACGAAAGCCCGGGTACCGGAGATCCAGGCCGGGAACGGTGCGCCTGCGCGGCCCGCCGCCCGGACGCCGGCCATCAAGGATTCTCGCGGAGCCGCGCGGGAGGAGGGGTGCTGATGTCGAACGTACGTAGACTGCCCGGACCCATCGTCGATCTCTGGGACTGGCAGCGACTCGGTGCCTGCCGAGGACGCGACAGCGCGCAGTTCTTCCACCCCGACGGTGAACGAGGCTCGTCCCGGCTGCGCCGCGAATCCTCCGCCAAGGCGGTCTGCCGCACCTGCCCCGTACGCGCCGAGTGCGCCGCCCACGCACTGTCAGTGCGCGAGCCGTACGGCGTGTGGGGCGGCTTCAGCGAGTCGGAGCGTCTCCGACTGCTCGCCGTCGGCTGGGAGGACCTCGCAGACCGCCGGCACGCCCGAGTCGACGTCGCGCGACTGGAAGCCCGCCTGGGCCGCCCGCACAAGTCGACGGTCCCGGACCAACGCAAGGTCGCCTGACCCGACCGTCCCCAACATCCGCGAACCGCGCCCCCGACCTGGAGGCGCGGTTCGCGCGGTTGCGCGCGGGTCTAACCCGGCCTGCGCGGCGCGCCGCCTACGCAGCTCGGCAGGTCTGCGCGGCCTTGCCGGGCTTGCGTGGCTTCGCAGGGTCCGCGCCGCGTTGCGGGCTCGCGTGGCTTCGGGAGGTATGCGTCGCGTTACGGGCTCGGGTGGCTTCGCGAGGTCTGCACGGCTTCAGGCCGGCTGACAAACCCGCGACCATCGCGCTCGATGCCGACCTCATTACGGCCATGATCAACACGAGGTCCTTGATGTCGGGCCGTCCCGCTCGCCCGGACACCCCGATTTCATTGAAGACGAGTGGATCAAGCCCTGGTGCGCACGGGACCAGCCGGCGGGGGATGATCTCAGGGGAGATTTGTCCGGTCTGGGCCGTTGCAGGGTGACGTACCGTTAGGCTATGCACGGTTTGGGGCTTTTGCCTGGTTACCGGTCTCACCGGTGGGCCGGAATCATGGCCGGGCGGGGGTCGTTACACACCCTGACGATCGCAGCAGCACCTCCCGCCGCCCGGTCTTCACGGGTGCGGGATCTGAGGTCCGGCAGGGTGGAATGCCCCCCGCCACCCGGTCGTTATGGTCCCCACGATCGACCGCAGGCACCGCCGTCATCTGGGTGCCGACAGGTTGGGCCAGCCCGGAATGACCCCGGCCCCCCGGTCGTTGTGATCCCGACGATCGACCGCAGGCATCGCCTCCACCTGGGTGCCGACAGGTTGGGCCACCCCCGGAATGACCCCGGCCCCCCGGTCGTTACACCTGGACCCCGGCGCCATGAGCCCCGCGCCCGTGAAGTCGCCGACCGACGCCTCTAGAGGCGTCACCCCCCAAACTTTCCCCTTGTTATGTGCAGCGCCGGACGAGGTGCTCACACCCGTGCGTCCCCCCGACGTGTGGGTGTTCTTACCCCCGAAGGAGCTACCCCCATGAACACGATCTTCCGTAAGAGCATGCTGTCCGTTGCTGGTCTCGCGTTCGCCGGTGGTGTGTTCGCCGGCCCGATCGCCGCCCACGCCGCCACCCCGGCCGTGGACGCCAAGCCCGCCGCCGCAGCGGTGGCGGTGCAGGCGGCGAAGCCGCAGGGCGAGCAGTCGCACATCACCCTCAACGACGAGCAGAGCGCCAACGTCAAGGCGATCATCGCCGCCACGAAGAAGGCCGGCCTGCCCGAGCGCGCCGCGGTGATCTCGATCGCGACGAGCCTGCAGGAGTCCAAGCTGGAGAACCTGGGCCACCTGGGCGACAAGAACGACCACGACTCGCTGGGCCTGTTCCAGCAGCGCCCGAGCTCGGGTTGGGGCACCCCGGAGCAGATCACCGACCCCGAGTACTCCACGACCGCGTTCCTCAAGGGCCTCAAGCAGGTCGACGGGTGGCAGGACATGCCCCTGACCGACGCCGCGCAGACCGTGCAGGTCTCGGCCTACCCGGACGCCTACGCCCAGTGGGAGCAGCAGGCCACCGACCTCGTCGCCCAGCACTGGAACAGCTGACCCGCACCACCGCGCCACCGCACGGTAGAACCGTGAGACCACCGACCGCTGGCCGGCACCCGCAACCCGGGGTGCCGGCCAGCGGCGTTTGCGTTGCCGCCGGCCCGCACGGGACCGCCCGCCCCCGGGACGCCGACCACCGACCGCCGCAGCGGGCCGCAACGGGAGATGTCGCGCTGAAGGGCTCCTCGGCGGAGGCGGATGGCGTCATCAAGCGGCGTTCGTTTACAGATCTTGGACAGTTTCCGTTAGCGCAGAACGGAAACTGTCCAAGATCTGCACGTACGGGTCCGCGCGTCGGCGGTCCATCAGCCGCCGGCCGCGCCGAAGGACAGGCACGGGACCCGCAAGTTAGGTCGGTAGGCAGCCGCGGTAGATCACCCACGGACCCCGCAGTCAGGTCGGGGACCCCTCCCCGCTGTCGACCGGAGGGGCGGTGGTGCGTCGGGGTCAGCGGACGGTGACGGTGACGGTATGCCAGCCGGTGGCGCCGTCCGGGACGACGCCCTGGGTGCGGTCGGTTTGGGTTTCACCGGTCGCGTCTGTCGCTCGGACCTGGAGCCGGTGTTCGCCCGGTGTGGCGTCCCAGCGCCAGGACCACTGGACCCAGGTGTCCACCGACACGGTGGGGGCCAGCGTGGCCTCCTGCCACTGGCCGTCGTCGACGCGTACCTCGACTCGGCGGATGCCTCGGTGCTGCGCCCAGGCCACCCCGGCGACGGTCACCGGCCCGGCGGTCAGCCGGTTGCGTCTGCGGGGCGTGTCGATCCGCGACTGGGTCTTGATCGGCCCCTCGCGGGACCATCCGCGCGGCACCCAGTACGCGTCGAAGTCGGCGAACCGGGTCAGCTCAAGTTCGGTCACCCATTTGCAGGCCGACACGTAGCCGTAGAGGCCCGGCACCACCATCCGGACCGGGAAGCCGTGCTCGACCGGCAGCGGCTCGCCGTTCATTCCGACGGCCAGCAGCGCGTCCCGTCCGTCGCGCAGTGCGGCGGTGGGGGTGCCGCAGGTCCAGCCGTCGACAGACCGGCCGACGACCTGGTCGGCGTCGTCGTCGGGTTCGACCTCGTCCAGCAGTTCCCGCAGGGGTACGCCGAGCCAGCGGGCATTGCCGATCAGGTCCCCGCC
>NZ_JAGPXZ010001000.1:0-1870 GCF_018070305.1 Micromonospora sp. M51
CGCCCCGACCCCCGGGCCAGCGGTCGGGGATGGCTGGTCGACGCCGATCGCCCGGCCGAGCTGGTCGAGGCGCTGCCCCTGGGCGGTCAGCCGCTGCTGGAGGGAGTCGACGGCGGCGTGCAGGTCACGACGGCGCGCGGATTCGGTGGCGGCGTGTCGTTCACCAGCGCGGCGCTGCTCGGAGAGCTGCCGGGCCAGCGCCGCGTACTCCTCGAAGGACACTGTCACCGCTCCCCGTCCGGCTCGTGCCCGTCGCCGACGTACGGGACTATCAACCGGATGCGCTGGTCGTGCCGGTCGATCAGCAGCGCCCGGTCGGCGGAGGGCGTGTAGGTCAGGTCGTGTGCGCCGAGGTGCACTGCCAGCTCGGCGCCGGGCACGTTGAGCGCGACCAGGCAGGCGACGTCGTCGCGGTTCTGGGTGCCGCCGAGGTCGTCGGCGAGCCGGCGCAGCCCCCGCCACCAGCCGAGCAGGTGCACCCCCTGCCCGGGGCCCTGACGCAGCACGGTACGCAGGTCGTCCAGCCCGGAGCGGAACGTGTCGGGGTCGGTGGCGCCGAGGACGGGCGCGGCGGCGTCCATCCCGAACACCACCAGGTATTCGCGGCCGGTGGGCTCGGCGGCCAGTGCGGCGATCCGGTCGCGCAGCCCGGTCGCGTCCAGGCGCTGCACCGGGTGGCCGGCGGCCCGCAGCGCGGCCTCGGTGTCGTCGGCGACCGGGTCGGCGACGGTGACCAGGCAGGCCAGCTGGAACCGGGCGTCGCCGGGGGTGTGCTGGCGGGCCAGGCTGAGCGTCGCGGCGCGCAGCACGTCCGCGCCGGTCGGTGCGGTGCCCACCACGGCGAGGTGCCGGCCGGGGGTGGTGTCCATGAGGAACAGTGCGGTGGTGCCGTGCACGTCGACGGTTCGGCCGACCAGGGCCATCGGGCGTCGACCACCGGGGCGCAGCCCCGCGAAGGTGCTGTCGTCCTCGATCCGCGCGGCTTCGTACCCCTTGAAGACCGCCGGTGCGCGCGAGCCCGGCGGGCGGGCCTGCCACAGCTCGTGGCGCAACGCGGCGAGGTCGGCCGCGGCGGCGTGCGCGTCCGGGAAGTGCAGCACGGTGTCGGCGCCGACCGCGCCGGCGGCGGTGTTGACCACGGCGGAGCCGACCGGCAGGGCCGCGGCGGCGTCGTTGAGCTGGTCGAGCACCCCGCCACCGCCGGGCAGCGCCACCCGCAACGCGAACTGCCCGAAGATCGCCTCGGCCCGGCCGTAGAGGGCTTCGATGCCGGTCATGCTCTGGCTGGCCAGCACCAGGTGGATGCCGTACGAGCGGCCCTTGCGGGCCAACTCCTCCAGCAGGTCGACCGCCTCGCGGGCCAGCGCGTCGTTGCCGGCGAGCAGCACGTGGAACTCGTCGATGACGGTCACGATGCGCGGCAGCGGATTGTCCCGGGGCAGGTCGGCGAGCTTGGTGACGCCGTGCCGTTTGAGCGCGGTGGCCCGGCGCTGGGCTTCCCGGCGCAGCTCGCGCAGCACCGCGAGACCGTACTCGCGGTCGGACTCGATGCCGACGGCACGGGCGTGCGGCAGCCAGGACGGGTCCCGACCGGTGGGCACGAACTCGGTGAAGCTCACGCCCTCCTTGAAGTCGAGCAGGTAGAGCTGCAACTCGGCCGGCGAGTAGCGGGCGGCCAACCCGTAGAGGACGTCGAGGAGGAAGACGGTCTTGCCGGCACCGGTGCGCCCACCGACCAGCCAGTGCGGGGTGGCGTCGTCGATGGCGAGCGTCAGCGCGGTGGCGAAGGGCGCCGTCGACCCGCCGCCGGCCCGGCCGATCACCGTAGGCAGAGCGGTGCTGGCGGCCTCGGCGCAGCGCCGTTCGGGCC
>NZ_JAGPXZ010001001.1:0-1867 GCF_018070305.1 Micromonospora sp. M51
GAGGTGCGCGGCCGGCTGGGCGGGCCGGAGGTCGTCGGGCGGGTCGGCATCGCGCTGGGCGCTGCCGGTCGGGTCGGTGCGGTGCCGGGGGCAGCGGGCCGTACCGGGCCCTGGTTGCCGGGGGCCGGCCGGCCGGGGGTGGTCGCGGGGGGAGCCCCGGCGTTGCCGTGCGGGCCCAGCCCGGGAGCCGCGGTGCCCGGCCAGGGCGGTGGGGCTTCGACACCCGGTCGGCCCGGGGTCTCGTTCGGTTCAGGTCGGTCGGCGTTCGGTCGCGTCGGGTGCCCGGCTCGGGGAGGGTGCAGCACCGGCTCGGGCCAGTTGCCGGCCGGGGCCGGCCGGTCGGCTGCCGACCTGGGCCGATCCAACGGGGGCAGGAAGGCGGTCGGCTCGTCGGTCTGGTCCCGGTGTCGCCCGTCGCGACGCTCGTCCGGCCCGCTCATCTGGGCACCGTAGCCGAGCGCAGGGCGGTGGAGTCCTCGAATGCGGGGACTCGCACCGTGGAGGCTGTCTCCGTGTAGCCGAGCTGGTAGTCGTCGACCGCGTCCTTGAACAACCGGACTCCCTGAGAGCTGGCGAGGGCCTGCTGGAGGGCAGCGGGATCGCCGATTGCTACGATCTTGAACGGTGGGGAGTACACCCGGCCATGAAGTAGCAGGGTGTTACCGACGCAGCGTACCGCGCTGGTGGTGAGCACGCGGACGTTCATGATTGACATGGCCTCGGCTCCGCCGGCCCACAGCGCGTTGACCACCGCCTGTACGTCTCCCTGATGCACCACCAGGTCGTCGTTGCTGGCGTCCGACTGGGTCTGGTCGATCTGCGGCGCGTCGTTCAGCTCGACGGTGACCCCGGGGCCCGTCAGGGCGGTGAACCCGGCGTTCTGGAGGCTGCCCTGGGCGCGGTTCTGCTGCTCCTTGATCGGGGCGTCGGAGCCGGCCAGCGTGTTGGTCCGCTGCTCGACCTCGCCGCGCAGCTCGGCGGCGCGGCGCTCGCTGGCTGCCACCTGTTCGCGGCGGTCCTCGATGAGCTGATTGAGCTGGGGCCGCCGGTCCTCCCGGAGAGCGGTGCCGCCGGCGGTGGTGGCGGTGGTGGTGAACAGCAACCCGGCCGCCGCCGCGATCAGGGGCACCCCGATCGACCAGCCCGGACGGCGCTGACGCGGTCGCCGGGGCAGCAGCCCGGCAACGGCCCGTCGGAGGACCTTCTGCCAGGAGGTTGCGCCGGATGTGTACTCCACCGAGCGTTCCTTCCGCGTGTCGGGGATCGGTCCGTGCCGGCCGGGCCGGCGATGCGAACAGTCCCGCCTCTTTCGGTCACTCCGTGCACCGGCCTGACCCCATTCGTGGTCCAGGCGGCCAATCGGGACTACGCTAGCTCTCGAACATTATTGGCCATGGACCGTCGCCCCCGCGCCCGGTTGTCAGGCCGGACGAGGTCGTCACCCCTCTGGAGAGCGCCGTGCCCAAGTCTCAGGTCCGTAAGAAGAAGGTGTACACCCCGCCGACGGACGTCCGTCCGACGACGACGGCGTCGTCGCGCAAGCCTAGCCCGGTGTGGTTGCCGGTCACCGCGGTCGCCTTGATCGTCGTCGGGATCGGCTGGCTGGTGCTCTACTACCTGTCCGAGCAGGAGTACCCGGTCATGGCGTGGGGTTACTGGAACCTCGCCGTCGGCTTCGGCGCGATGGTCGCTTCGCTGGCCTTGCTCTCCCGCTGGCGTTGATCTGGCAGGCCGTCGCGTCGGCGGTCTCACGTCACCCGTCGAGCCCCTGCCCGGCAGGATCGGGCGGGGCCCCCTATGGTGTGCGCAGGCAGCGTGGCCTACTGCGAGATGACTCACGTTACCGCTGGGTAACCTTCGCGTAGGC
>NZ_JAGPXZ010001002.1:0-1865 GCF_018070305.1 Micromonospora sp. M51
GACCATCCCCGACGTGCTCGCGCCGGGGCTGGCGGTGCTCTTCGTCGGCATCAACCCCGGCCTCTGGTCGGCTGCCACCGGCTGGCACTTCGCCCGGCCCGGCAACCGGTTCTGGCCTGCCCTGCACCGGGGCGGGTTCACTCCCCGACTGCTGCACCCCAGCGAACAGGACGAGCTGCCCTCGCTCGGGCTCGGCATCACCAACATGGCCGCCCGGGCCAGCGCCCGCGCGGACGAGCTCAGCACCGAGGAACTCCTCGACGGAGCGGCGATCCTGACCGACAAGGTGGCCCGGTACCGGCCGCGTTGGGTGGCGGTGGTGGGGGTGACCGCGTACCGGATCGGTTTCCAACGGCCCAAGGCAACCTTCGGGCCGCAACCGGAGTCGTTGGCCGGGGCGCGGCTGTGGGTGCTGCCCAACCCGAGCGGCCTGAACGCCCACTTCACCCCGGTCACCCTGGGCCTGGCGTTCGCCGAGTTGCGGGAGGCCACCGAGGTAACCGCCCCTTGATCGACTCGGTTTTCAGGAAGTCGGGCGGTCAACGCGACCAGGACACCCCGACTTCAGGGAACCCGAGTCGATCAAGGCCGGCAGCCGTCAGTTGGCGGCGGCGGGCGGCATGGCCTCGTCCGCGACGTACGTGCCCAGTGGCATGACCACCGGCTCGGGGCCGGTCGCGTCGACGAACGGGGTGGGCGAGTCGGCGACAGCGAACTGGGTCCGGTACAGCTCGGCGTAGAGCCCGCCGACCGCCACCAGTTCGTCGTGTCGCCCCCGCTCGACGATCCGCCCGCCGTCGAGAACGAGGATCTGGTCGGCATCGCGCACCGTGGAGAGCCGGTGCGCGATCACCAGGGCGGTCCGCCCGGTCAGCGCCACCGACAGCGCACGCTGCACCGCCGCCTCGCTCTCCGAATCCAGGTGTGCGGTCGCCTCGTCGAGGATCACGATCGACGGGGCCTTGAGCAGCAGGCGGGCGATGGCGATGCGCTGCTTCTCGCCGCCGGAGAACCGGTAGCCGCGCTCCCCCACGGTGGTGTCCAGCCCGTCGGGCAGCGACCGGACCAGGTCGGCGACCTGCGCTCCGGCCAGCGCGGCCCAGATCTCGTCGTCGGTGGCGTCCGGCTTGGCGTAGCGCAGGTTCTCGGCGATCGTCTCGTGGAACAGGTGCGAATCCTGGGTGACCACACCGATCTCGTCGCGCAGGGAGGCGAGCGTCGCGTCGCGCACGTCCACCCCGCCGACCAGCACCTGGCCGTCGCTGACGTCGTAGATCCGGGAGATGAGCATCGACAGCGTCGACTTGCCCGCCCCGGACGGGCCGACCAGCGCGACCATCTGCCCCGGCTCGACGCTGAACGAGACGCCCTTGAGCACCGGTTCGTTGATCGTCCGGTCGAGGGTGGCGACCTCCTCCAGCGAGGCGAGGGAGATCTCGGCGGCGCTCGGGTAGCGGAACCGCACGTCGCGGAAGTCGACCCGGCCGCTGCCACGCGGCACCGCCACGGCGTCGGGCTTCTCCACGATGCCCGGCTTGAGGTCGAGCACCTCGAAGACCCGGTCGAAGGAGACCAGCGCGCTCATCACGTCCACCCGGACGTTGGAGAGCGCGGTGAGCGGACCGTACAGGCGGGTGAGCAGCAACGCGAGGGTCACCACGGTGCCCGCACTGACACCGCCGGTCACCGCGAGCCAGCCGCCGAGGCCGTAGGTCAGCGCCTGCGCCAGCGAGGCGACCAACAGCATCGCCACGAAGAAGGTGCGGGAGTACATGGCGGACTGGATGCCGATGTCGCGGACCCGCTCGGCCCGCCCGGCGAACCGGCGGGCCTCGATCTCGGGCTGACCGAAGAGCTTCACCAGC
>NZ_JAGPXZ010001003.1:0-1861 GCF_018070305.1 Micromonospora sp. M51
CTGGTGATGGAGAAGGGCGCGCGCGGGGTCGGGCACGTGCGGTACCTGTGCGAGCTGGTGCCGCCCCAGATCTCCGTGGTGCTCAACGTCGGCACCTCGCACATCGGTGAGTTCGGCTCGCAGGACGCCATCGCGCAGGCCAAGGGCGAGCTGGTGGAGGCGCTGCCGCCGGACGGGCTGGCCGTGCTCAACGCCGACGACCCCAGGGTGGACGCGATGGCGGGCCGTACGCGGGCCCGGGTGGTCCGCTACGGCGAGGCGCCCGACGCCGACGTGCGCGCCGAGGACGTCACGCTCGACGAGCGGGGGCACCCGTCGTACACCCTGGTCACCCCGGAGGGACGCGCGCCGGTGCGGCTTCGGTTGGCCGGCCGTCACCAGGTCGGGAACACGCTCGCGGCGGCGGCGGTCGCCCGGGAGCTGGGTATGCCGCTGGCCGAGCTGGCCACGGCCCTGGGCGAGCTGGGGTTGGTCTCGACCCGCCGGATGGACGTCTTCGACCGTCCCGACGGGGTGACCGTGATCGACGACTCGTACAACGCCAACCCGGCCTCGATGGCGGTGGCGGTGCGGGCTCTGGCCAGCATGGGTCAGGGGCGGCGTACCGTCGCGGTGCTTGGTTACATGGCCGAGCTGGGCCCGTTCGAGTACGACGGCCACGCCGAGGTCGGCCGACTCGCGGCCGAGCTGGGTGTCGACCGGCTGCTCGTGGTGGGTGAGCCGGCTGCGCCGATCCACGAAGGCGCGACAGCGGTAGCGAACTGGGGAGGAGAGTCGGTGCTGCTCACCGATCAGGCGGCGGCCGTCGAGGTGCTGCGGAACGAGCTACGACCGGGTGACGTCGTCCTGGTCAAGGGTTCCCGGTACCGGACCTGGGAGGTGGCCGACGCCCTGCGCGCCGACGCCGACGGGGAGTCGACCCGATGAGGGCGGTCATCGTCGCCATCGGGGTGGCCTTCCTCGTCTCGCTCTTCTGCACCCCGATCGCGATCAAGGTGTTCACCCGGCTCAAGGCCGGTCAGCCGATCCGGTCCGACGGCCCCGCCATGCACCAGGGCAAGAAGGGCACGCCCACGATGGGCGGCGTGGTCTTCATCCTGGCCACGGTGATCGCGTACGTGGCCGGGCACCTCGCCCTGACCACCCTGCCGGACCCGCAGATCGCCCAGGGGGAGCCGACCATCACCGCCCTGGTGCTGCTGGGTCTGATGGTCTTCTCCGGCGCTGTGGGTTTCCTCGACGACTTCCTCAAGGTGCGCAAGCGCAACAGTGCCGGGCTGAACAAGCGCGGCAAGTTGCTCGGGCAGATCCTGGTCGGTGCGGTCTTCGGGGTGATCGCGCTGTGGTTCCCGAGCACGATGACCAACGGTTCGGGTCTGGCGACCAACACCGAGACGGTGGGCAGCACCACGCTGAGCTTCATCCGGGACATCGACTTCCTGGAGGTCAGCAAGGTCGGCGCGGTGATCATCTTCATCTTCGTGGTGATGGCGGCGACGAACGGCGTCAACCTCACCGACGGTCTGGACGGTCTGGCCACCGGCGCGTCGGTGATGGTGCTCGCCGCGTACGCGCTGATCGCGTTCTGGCAGTACCGGCACTGGTGCGCCGACCCGAACTACACCCAGCCGTACTGCTACGAGGTCCGCGACCCGTTGGAGATCGCGCTGATCGCCGGGGCGGCGGCCGGGGCCTGTGTGGGCTTCCTGTGGTGGAACACCTCTCCGGCCCGGATCTTCATGGGTGACACGGGGGCGCTCGGGCTGGGCGGTCTGATCGCCGGCATGGCGATGTCCACCCGCACCATCCTGCTGCTGCCGATCATCGGCGGACTCTTCGTGATCATCACGATGTCCGTGGT
>NZ_JAGPXZ010001004.1:0-1858 GCF_018070305.1 Micromonospora sp. M51
CGTCCTGGCCGAGCTGGCCTGGGACGCCCAGCTGCAACCGAACGAGATCGGGGTGACCGTCGACCAGGGCGTGGTGACCCTGACCGGATTCGTGGACGGTGCCGCTCGCGGTTGGGCCGCGACCCGCTGTGCGCAGCGGGTTCGCGGCGTACGGGCGGTGGCCGACCAGATGGAGGTGCGGCTGCCCGGCACCCCCGGGCGTACCGACGCCGAGGTCGCCATCGCCGCCACCCGCGCCCTGGAGTGGGACAGTTTCGTGCCCGCCGAGCGGCTGGACGTGACAGTGGCCAACGGCTGGCTGATGCTGCGCGGCGAGGTCGAGTTCGGGTGGCAGCGGCGGGCCGCCGAGGCCGAGGTGCGTCGCCTCGACGGCATCCGGGGCATCACCAACCTGATCGAGGTACGACCCCCGGTGCCGCCGGCCGGCGAGCGGCTGCGGCAGGACGTCCAGCGGGCGTTGGCGCGCACCCTCGGCGGCGAGCGGGTGACCGTCGAGGTGGACGGCGACACGCTGGTCCTCGCCGGAGTGGTCCGGTCCTGGTGGGAACGCGACCAGGTGGAGCGGGTGGCGTGGTCCGCGCCCGGGGTGCGCTCGGTCCACGACCAGCTTCTGGTGGGCGGGTGATCGTCCGCCGTGTCCGGTTTACCGGGGACACCACGGGGGAACCCGCCGCCGACCGGCCCGACCGGCTTGACCGGCGGTGCCACCGCACCGGGGACCAACGGGAGGATTCGTGACCGTGAACCACCCGCCTGCGGGCCGCCCCGAGGAGCGGTCACTGCGCATCGCGATGGTGGTTCCGCCGTGGTTGTCCGTACCTCCGCCCGGTTACGGCGGCCTTGAGCAGGTCGTCGCCGCCCTGGTGGACGCGCTCTGCCGGCAGGGGCACGCGGTGACCCTCTTCGGTGCCGGCGATGACCACGGCACGGCAGCCGACGGCTTCGTCTCCACCGTCGCCGAGGTCCAGTACGAGCGGCTCGGCGAGTCACTGCCGGAGCTGGCTCACCTGGCCCGGGTGAAACGGCTGATCAGCGCTGCCGACTTCGACGTGATCCACGACCACACCACCATCGGCCCGCTGGTCGCCGGCCGCCGGGCCGTGCCGACGGTCGCGACAGTGCACGGAAACCCCGTGGGGGAGTACGGCGACGTGCTGAGCGACGTCGACGCGGGGGTCGCCCTGGTGGCGATCTCGCACGCCCAGCGCCGGCTGAACCCGAACCTGCAGTGGGCCGGGACGGTGCACAACGCGCTGGACATCCGCGGCTTTCCGCGTAAGCACACACCCGGCGCGGGGCCGGTGCTGTGGCTGGCCCGGTTCAGCCCGGACAAGGGCCCGGACACCGCCATCCAGGCGTGCCGGGCCGCCGGGTTGCCGCTGCTGCTGGCCGGCAAGTGCAACGAGCCGGCCGAGCGCCGCTACTACGAGCAGGTCGTCGCGCCGATGGTCGGCGACGATGTGACAGTCGTGCTCAACGCGGACCGCGCGACAACGCTGCGGATGCTGGTCGACGCCCGCTCCCTGATCATGCCGATTCAGTGGGACGAGCCGTTCGGCATGGTGATGCTGGAGGCGATGGCCACCGGCACACCGGTGGTCGCGCTCAACCGGGGTGCGGTGCCGGAGCTGGTCCGGCCGGGGCTGACCGGGCTCGTCGTCGAGCGGTCGGAGGATCTGCCCGCGGCGTTGCTCGCGGCGGAGCGACTCGACCCGGAGGACTGCGTGGCGCACGTCGCGCAGAACTTCTCGGTCGAGCGGATGGCGAGCGGCTACACCGAGGTCTATCGGCGCTTCGCCCTCGGTCGGCACGACGTCCGCGCACCGCTCCGGGTGCCGGTGCGCTGACCCGGCCTGAC
>NZ_JAGPXZ010001005.1:0-1852 GCF_018070305.1 Micromonospora sp. M51
ACCGGCCAGCGCCGCGTCGGCTCGCTCGGCGACGACCGGCTCGACGACGCCGCCAGCGCCGACACCCTCGGGCTGCTCGCCGCGGGGCGCAGCGGGATGCTCCGGTACGGATACCACGGGCAGCGCCGAGGCAACGGCGTCAGTCTCTTCGTGACCACGTACGCCACGCCGCCCCGGATGATCGTCTTCGGGGCGATCGACTTCGCTGCCGCGGTGGCCCGGATCGGCGCGTTCCTCGGCTACCGGGTCACTGTCTGCGACGCCCGGCGGGTCTTCGCCACCGCGCGACGTCTTCCCGGGGCGGACGAGGTGGTGGTGCAGTGGCCGCACCGCTACCTGGCTACCGAGGTGGCGGCCGGTCGACTCGACGAGCGCACTGTGGTGTGCGTGTTGACCCACGACCCGAAGTTCGACGTGCCGTTGCTGGAGTTGGCGCTGCGCCAGCCGCTGGCGTACGTCGGCGCGATGGGCTCACGGCGCACCCACGACGAGCGGCACAAGCTGCTGACCGAGGCGGGGCTCAGCCCGCAGCAGCTGTCCCGGATCGCCTCACCGATCGGGTTGGACCTCGGTGGTCGTACCCCTGAGGAGACCGCGGTGAGTGTGGCCGCGCAGATCGTCGCGGCCCGGTGGGGCGGCACCGGCCGCCCTCTCGCCGCGCTCGACGGGCCGATCCACCGGTCGGGGTAGCGCGCCCGTCGGTGCCGGGCCTTCGGCGCCCATCGGGGCGCGCGCTGTGCCAGCCTGGTGCCACGGCGATCGGTTCGGCGAGCGGCGGCCGGCGACGACGAGAGGAACGGCATGGGATACGCGGTGGTGCTCGGCGAAGCGCTCGTCGACCTGCTCGACAGCGAGGTGGACGGGGAGCGGGTGTACCGGCAGGCCATCGGCGGTGGGCCGCTCAACGTCGCGGTCGGGGTGGCCCGACTCGGCGGCGCGGCACAGTTCGTCGGCTCGCTCGGTGATGACGCGCTGGGCGGCCGGATCCGCGCGTTCCTCACCGCGGCCGACGTCGGGGTGGCCGGTGCGATCACGGTGCCCGCGCCGACCACGCTGGCGGTCGTCACGTATGCCGGGCCGGAACCGGATTTCCGTTTCTACGGCGAACCGACCTCCTACGGACTGCTCGGCCCCGACGATCTGGAGCTGGCGCTGCTGGAGGGTGCCGACGTGCTCTACTGCGGCTCGATAGTGCTGCTCCAACCCGGCACGCTGGCCGCTGCCCGACGTGCCTGGTCGCTCGCCACGGGTTTGCGGGTCTTCGACCCGAACGTCCGTCCCCGGCTGCTGACCGGGCCGGGGACGCTGGAAGGGCTGCGCGAGGTGGTGGCGGAGTTCGCGGCCGGCGCGCACCTGGTCAAGCTGAGCGCCGCCGACGCCGTCCTGCTCTATCCCGGTGAGCCGGTGGAGGGGGTGGCGGCGTACCTGCGCGAGCTGGGGGCGGCCACGGTGGTGGTGACGCTCGGCGCGGCGGGTGCGGTACTGGCAGCCGCCGACGCCGACCCGGTCCGAGTTCCGGCTCCCAAGGTCACCGCGATCGACGCCACCGGCGCGGGCGACTCGGTGATGGCCGCGCTCATCGCCGACCTGCTCGTCGACGGCGAACCGGAGAACCCGTCGGGCTGGGTCGACCGGGTGGCCTTCGCCCTGCGGGTGGCCGGCCTGGTCTGCGAGTCCCCGGGCGGTGCCACCGCCATGCCCACCCGCGCCGCCGTCCAAAACCGCTTCAACCCCTGATCCCACCCCGCGCCCCCGCCCTCACTCCGCCGATCTTGCACCTTCGGTTAGTGATTGGTCCGGTTTGCCCATATGTGGTGCCGCAGAAAGTGCAAGATCGGCGCGGGATGGCGGG
>NZ_JAGPXZ010001006.1:0-1841 GCF_018070305.1 Micromonospora sp. M51
CCGGTCGGACGCGCAGCAGCTCGGTGGGCGGCTCGACCGGCTGACCGGCGCCGAAGCGGCGGGCCAGCTGCGCGGCGCTCGGCCGGTCGGCCGGGTTGGCGGCCAGGCAGGCGACGGTCAGCTGGGCGATGTCGGCGGGGAGGCCGGGCACCCGCAGCGGCGGCACCGGGGTGCCCCGCCGGTGCACCTCCAGGGCGTCTTCCCAGCTCTGCACGGGCAGTGGCGCCTGCCCGGTGAGGGTGCGGTAGAGCAGCGCGCCGACGGCGTACACGTCGCTCGCCGGGTCGGGTGGGCCGGCGGTGAGCCGTTCCGGGGCGAAGTAGGCGGGGGTGCCCATCACCGGTTCGCCGGACTGGCTGTCGAGGCCGCCGAGCGCGGCGATGCCGAAGTCGAGCACCTTGGCGCCGGTGTCGGTGAGCATGACGTTGCCGGGCTTGACGTCGCGGTGCACGACGCCGATGCGGTGCGCGGCGGCCAGCGCGGCGGCGATCTGCCCGGCCATCCGGACGGCCTCCGGCCAGGGCATCGGCCCGGACCGTAGCCGGTCAGCCAGGTTGTGACCGTCGACCAGTTCCATCACCAGGTACGGCACGACGACGCCGTCGGCCAGGGTCGCCTCGGCGTAGTCGTACACCTGGGTGACGTGGGGGTGGGTCAGCCGGGCGGCCGCGCGGGCCTCGCGTTGGATGGTGGCCCGCAGCTGCGGGTCGGTGGCGAACTGCCCGGCGAGCACCTTGATCGCCACCGGCCGCCCGAGCACCTCGTCGTCGCCACGCCACACCTCGGACATGCCACCGAGACCGATCCGCTCGTGCAGCACGTAGCGGTCGTGGAGGCGGAGGGTGGGCCGGAGCGGAGACATGGCTTCCCCAGTCTGCCTGGCAACGCCGCTGTCGACCACTCTGCGTGCCCGAACCCGTACTGATCGTCCCGTGCGTACCGGAATGGGGTTGGTTCGGGTCAGGAGCCGCGCGGGGTGCCCGGCAGCGGTCGCGGTTGGATGCGGTCGGCGAGCCGGCGCAGGGCGAGGGCGGTGGCCACCCGGGTCGGCGCGAGCAGTGCCCGGCGGGGGTGTTCGACCTGGACCGGGGCGTCCGGTCGGGCCGAGTTGACGTGCCGGTTCATGGCGTCGAGCGCGGTGACGTATCCGGTGGGCAGTTCCATGGTCAACTCCTCGGGACAGGTCCGGTGGAGTCCCGGACGACGAGTGCGGTGGGCAGCAACACGTGACCGGCCGCGGGGTCCGCGGGCGGGTCGAGCAGGAGTTCGGCGGCGATCCGGCCCTTCTCCTCGGCCGGTTGCCGGACGGTGGTGAGACCGGCCGCGGCGGCCTCGGGGACGTCGTCGAAGCCGGTCACCGAGACGGTTGGACGATCATGGGCCGGCCGCGCGGCCAGGGCGTCCAGCACACCGAGCGCGAGGACGTCGGAGCCGGCCAGCACGGCGGTCGGCGGTGCGGGTTGGTCGAAGAGTTCGGCGATGGCCGCCGCCGCCGCTTTGCGGCTGTTGCCGGGCGCGTTGACGACGGTCAACTCCGCCCAGCCGACGCCGACCTCGGCGAAGGCGTCGGCGAACCCGGCGAGCCGGCCCCGGGTGGTCGGATGCGGCACCTGGTCGACCCCGGCCACGGTGAGCGGGCCGGCCGGCGCGTCGGGCAGCACGGAGTCGGCGAGCAACGCCACCCGCCGGTGCCCGAGCCCGGCGACGTGCGCGGCGGCACTGCGCGCGGCGGCCCGCTCGTCGATGCCGACGTACCGTTCGTCAGCGCCGGCGTTGTCGCGGGGTGCCGTGCTGACGTACGGCAGCCCGCGGTGACGGATGACGTCCAACGCCCATTCCTC
>NZ_JAGPXZ010001007.1:0-1836 GCF_018070305.1 Micromonospora sp. M51
GGGCGAGCGCCTCGGCGGGGCCGCCCGCGAACCGGCCACCCCAGAGGCTCGTCCGGTTGGTGGCGGCACTGTTCTCGGTAAGGCTCTTGTCGTCCACGTCGCCCATCATTGCTCTGGTTGCCTTTCGCTCGCGACTGCGGGGCTCACTCGCCGCGCTCGGTCACTCTTCACGCTCCGCCGCGTCATGAGGCGGTGGTCCCGTCGATGGTGTCGTCGCGGCGGGCCCAGCCGGCGAGCTTCTCCCCCAGCGCCGCCCCGCCGACGGCCTCACGGGCCACGACGAGGATGGTGTCGTCGCCGGCGATGGTGCCGACGATCTCGGGCAGACCCGCCCGGTCCAACGCGCTGGCCAGGTACTGGGCCGCGCCCGGCGGGGTCCGCAGCACGGCGATGTTGCCGCTGGAGTCGACCCCGTTGAGCAGTTCGCGCAGCAGTCGTACCAGCCGGGCCGGAGCGGCCTCGGCGTCGCGCAACGGTCGCTGACCGTCCTCGGGGATCAGGTAGACGGCCGGACCGTCGCCGCCGCGCACCTTGACCGCGCCCAACTCCTCCAGGTCCCGCGAGAGAGTGGCCTGGGTGACGCCCACGCCGTCGGCGGCGAGCAGGTCGGCCAGCTCGGTCTGCGACCGGATCGCCCGGTCGCGGATCAGCTCCACGATCCGGGCGTGCCGGGCCGCGCGGGTCAACGGTGCGGTCATCGGGACTCCCCGGTCGCGGCGTCCAGCAGGAACGTCAGCAGCGCCTTCTGGGCGTGCAGCCGGTTCTCCGCCTGGTCGAAGACCGCGCTCTGCGGGCCGTCGAGCACCTCGTCGGTGATCTCCTCGCCGCGGTGCGCCGGCAGGCAGTGCAGCACGATAGCGTCCGGCGCGGCCTGGCCGAGCAACTCCTTGTTCACCTGGTACGGCAGGAACGGCGTGATCCGGTCCAACCCGTCGGACTCCTGCCCCATCGACGTCCAGGTGTCGGTGGCCAGCACGTCGGCGTCGCGTACCGCCTGGACCGGGTCGGTCAGCACCCGCACCGACCCGCCGGTCTGGGCCGCGATCCGCGCGGCCCGTTGCACCACCGCCGCGTCCGGAGCGAACCCGGCCGGGCCGGCGATCCGCACGTGCATCCCGGCCGTCGCCCCGGCCAGCAGGTGGCCCAGCGCCTCGATGCCGCGACGCAACCGCTCACCGACCCGCTTGACGTTGTCGAGCAGCCCCTCGTTGGCGATGGTCGCCACCACGGCGAGCGCCGCCGCGCAGCTGACCGGGTTGCCGCCGAACGTGGTGCCGTGCGAGCCGGGAGTGAGCAGGTCCGCGGCGGGGCCGAACGCCAGCGTCGCCCCGATGGGCAGCCCGCCACCCAACCCCTTGGCCAGGGTGACCACGTCCGGCTCCACCCCCTCGGCCTGGTGCGCGAACCAGTGCCCGGTGCGCCCGATGCCGGTCTGCACCTCGTCGAGGACCAGCAGCGCGCCGTGCCGGGCGGTGATCCGCCGGGCCGCCGCGAGATAACCGGCCGGCGGGACGAGCACGCCGTTCTCACCCTGAACGGGTTCCAGGATCACCATCGCGGTGGCGTCGGAGACGGCCGCGTCGAGGGCGGCGACATCGCCGTAGTCGACGTGGGTCACCTCGCCGGGCAACGGCCGGAACGGGTCGGCCTTCGCCGGTTGGCCGGTCAACGCGAGAGCACCCATGGTACGGCCGTGGAAGCCACCCCTGGTGGCCACCACCTGGGTGCGGCCGGTGCGCCGGGACAGCTTGAACGCCGCCTCGTTCGCCTCCGCGCCCGAGTTGGCGAAGAAGACCCGCCCCGGTCGGCCGGCGAGCGCCAACAGCAGCTCGGCGC
>NZ_JAGPXZ010001008.1:0-1829 GCF_018070305.1 Micromonospora sp. M51
CGGTGGCGGTGATGCCGTTGACGCCGGGCATCCTGATGTCCATCAGCACCACGTCGGGCAGGTGCCGGTCCACAGCGGTGATCGCCGTGGCACCGTCGGCGGCCTCGCCCACGACGACGATCCCGTCCGCCCCGTCGAGCATCAGCGTGAGCATCCCCCGCACGAGGGGATCGTCGTCGACGATCACGACCCGGATCGGTCCCGTCACGTCGGCCACGGCAGCCACGCGGTGAGGTGGAACCGGCCCGTGGCGTCGACGTGGTGGGTGACCCGACCACCGGTGAGCGCGGCCCGCTCGGCGAGGCCGATCAGACCCGTGCCGGCGCTGCCGGTGGCGCCGCCGTCAGGCGTGGTCGGGTTGCTCACCGCGATGCGCAGGCCCGTGCCGGGCGCGCCGCCGAGCACCAGCCGGACCGGCTGCCCGGCGGCGTGCTTGCGGGCGTTGGTCAGCGCCTCCTGCGCGATCCGGTACGCGGTGCGGCCCACCGCGGCGGGAATCTCGACCGGCGGACCGAGCGGGTCGTCGACCTCGATCCGTTGCCCGGCGGCCCGCGCCTCGTGGAGCAGGCTCGGCAGGTCGGCGAGGGTCTGCCCGGGTGGCGCGTCAGTCGGCGACTCGGCGTCGTCGCTGCGCAGCAGGGTGATGACCTCGCGCAGCTCGTCGAGGGCGTGATGGGCGCTGGCCCGGATCACCCCGGCGGCGGCGCTGAGCCGCTCGGGCGGCGCGTCCGGCCGGTACTCCATCGCGCCGGCCGCCGCCGCCAGCAGTGACAGCCGGTGGGCCAGCACGTCGTGCATCTCCCGTGCGATCCGGCCGCGTTCCGCCGCCCGCGCCTCGTCGACCCGCCGTTCCTGCTCCCGCTCGGCCCGCCGGGCCCGGTCCCGCAGCTCCGCCAACAGGGCGTTGCGGGCCTGCGCCCAGGTGCCCCAGCCGAACAGGGCCGCGTACGCGATCGTCATCAGCACCAGCCGCCACCCGTACGGCAGGCTCGGCACCGGCCGCCAGAACGCCTGCACCGCCTCACCCGCCACGCTGACCGCCGCCACCGCCGCCGCCTGGCGAAACGGCCGGTTGCGGGCGAGGAACAGCACCGCGAAGCTGGCCACCGGCGTGACCACCGGGGACAGCGCGACGAGCACACCGGCCAGCACACCACCGGTGCGCGGGCGGCGGATGACCACCGGAACGAGGATCAGGGCGGTCACCGCCAGCGCGACGTCGACGCCGATCATTCCGGCGGAGCTGGACCGGGTGGCGGACCACAGCATGGTCGCGACGAGGACGCCGACCGCCGCTGTCGTCACGCCCACCCGAGCGAATCGCCACGCCCCGGGCGGTTCGACCTCGCACGCCGCCGCATCCACATCGCGCACGCTACTGCGCTGGTGGCGGGCCGGACCACCTCCTTTGGTAGTACGCCGAGCCGCCGGCGGACGTACCCGTCGCGGCGTCCGGACCGACGCGTCCCGCCCGGCCCGGTCCGCAGACTCAGGCCATGACGAAGAACCTTCCCCTGGTACGGGCCATCGTGGCGGCCGGCGCGATCGTGGTGGCGGTGGCCGAGTTCGCGTTGCTGCACTCGGCTGCCGGCGTCGACCTGTCGGTCAGGTCCGGCAGCTCGACCCGACAGGTCACTGTGGGCGCTGTCATCGTCGCCGCGGCGGTCGCGGCGCTGGCCGGTTGGGCGCTGCTCGCGGTGCTGGAAGGTCGCACCGACCGCTCCCGCGTCTGGTGGACCTCGACAGCGGTGACGGTCCTGCTGCTGTCGCTCGTGGTCGGGCCACCCAGCGGCGTCGGCGGGGCAGCGAAAGCGACCCTCGCGCTGCTG
>NZ_JAGPXZ010001009.1:0-1825 GCF_018070305.1 Micromonospora sp. M51
GCCAGACCGTCGTCATGGTCACCCACGACCCGATCGCCGCCGCGTACGCCGACCGGGTGGTGCTGCTCGCCGACGGGCGGCTGGCCGGCGAGATCGACAAGCCGGACCAGGTGTCGGTCACCGACGCCCTGCGTGAGCTGGCGGCCCGGGCATGAGGGCGACGGTGTTGCGTACCCAGACGGCCGCCGCGGCCCGGCGGCCCGGCCGGCTGATCCTGACCGGCCTGGCGATCCTGGTCGCGTCGTTCGTCGTCTTCGGCACCGTGCTGGTGCAGCAGATCACCGAGCGGACCGTGCGGGACAACCTCAGCGGCACCCCGGCCGTCACCGACCTCGTGATCGGCAGCCCCGGCGAGCCGCCACCCACCGTGGCGGACGTGCGGCAGATCCGGGCCGTGCCCGGGGTGGCCGAGGCGGTGGCCCGGGCGTCGGCCGGGATCTCCGTCGGCGAGGGTTACCTCAACCTCCAGGCCGATCCGGGCACCGGCCCGCTGAGCACGGTCCGGCTGATCGAGGGCAGCTACCCGGACCAGCCCGGCGAGATCGCGGTCACGCCGCGCACCGCCGAGCGGCTCGGGCTCTCGGTCGGCACCACCACCAGCGGTACCGGCGGTGAGCGCACCGCCCCCGCCGCACTCACCGTGACCGGCGTGGGGGATTCCGCCGCCGACGCCGGCGACGACGCGTACGCCCCGGACAGCGCGGTGATCGCCTGGGCGCGCCTCACCGGCGTGGAGCGCGTCGACCTGCGAGTTTCCGCCGACGCCTCGACGGAGGTCGTCCGCCAACGGGTGAGCGCGGCGGTCGCCGGCCAGCCGATCCGCTCCGGCGCCGAGGTGCGCGAGGCCGAGGCCAACGCGGCGGCCGAGGAGGTCGGGCGACTCTTCATCCTGGTCGGCATGTTCGTCTCCATCGCCGTCGTCGCCGCGGCGCTGGTGGTCACCTCGACCTTCCGCATCGTCTTCGCCCAGCGGATGCGGCAGCTCGCGCTGCTGCGGGCGGTCGGCGCGAGTCGGGGCACCCTGGTGCGGGCCCTGACCGCCGAGGGAGCCCTGACCGGGCTGGTCGCCGGCGTCGTCGGGGTCGTCAGTGCCCTCGCCCTCGGGTACGCGCTGCCGGCGGTGCTGCGCGCCACCGGCCGCGCGGTCTCCGCGCCGGGCCTGCCACTGGCGACGGCGGTCCTGGTGGTGATCGGTGCTGTCGTGCTCACCGTGCTGGCCGTGCTGGCACCGGCGCTCTCGGCCGCCCGGGTCTCCCCGCTGGAGGCACTGCGGACGGCGAGCACCACCGCCGGCCGGCGCGGCATCGGGGTCCTGCGTCTGGTCGGCGGGCTGATCCTGGCCATCGGTGCGGTACTGGCGGCGGTCGCGACGATCAGTCAGTTGCCGAAGCCGGACCAGTCGAGCTACGACCCCGCGATGCCGCTGCTTCTGCTGGTCGGGTCCGGCGCGCTGGCGTTCTTCGCGCTGGTCGCCCTCGGTCCGCTGCTGGTACGCCCGGTGCTGGCAGTGGTCGGTCGGCCGCTGCGCCAGCTCGGGCCGCTCGGGCGGATGTCGGTCGGTGGCATCGGCGGGGCGCCGCGCCGGGCGGCCGCGGTCTCCGTCGTGGTCGCGCTGGGCACGACACTGATCTCCGGGGTGGTCATCGGCGGCACGTCGTTGCAGGTCCTCGCCGACCGCGAGATGGCGCTCGCGGCCCCCACCGACTTCGAGGTCACCGGCAACGGTGCGACGCTGCCGCCGGCTGTGGTGAGTCGGGCCGAGGCGGCGCACGGCGCGCTGGCCCGGGTGGTGCCGTACCGGAAGGTCGACGACGCCACGCTGCTG
>NZ_JAGPXZ010000101.1:0-12242 GCF_018070305.1 Micromonospora sp. M51
CCGGCCGCCATCCAGCGGGTCGTCTCCAGCTGGTCGATCGCCACCCAGTCCGGTCGGATGCTCGCCGTCATCGACGTCTCCGGCTCGATGAAGGAGCCGGTGCCCTCCGCCAACAACCGCAGCCGGGAGGAGGTCACTGTCGACGCGGCCCGTCGTGGCCTCAGCCTCTTCGACGACTCCTGGTCGATCGGTCTGTGGACCTTCTCCACCCAGCTCGTCGGCAACCGGGACTACCGGGAGCTGGTCCCGATCGGCCCGCTCTCCGGCCAGCGCGGCCAGTTGGAGGGCGCGCTCGCGACCATCAAGCCCTCCAGCGGCGACACCGGCCTCTACGACACGATGTTTGCCGCGTACCAGGCGGTCCAGGAAAACTGGCAGCCCGGCCGGGTCAACTCGATCGTGCTGTTCACCGACGGCAAGAACGAGGACGACAACGGTCTCAACCAGCAGCAGCTGCTCGGCAAGCTCAAGCAGGCCGCCGACCCGGAGCGGCCGGTCCAGGTCATCATGATCGGTATCGGTGAGGGCGTCAGCAAGGCGGAGCTGGAGTCGATCACCAAGGTGACCGGTGGCGACGTCTTCGTCACCAAGGATCCGAGCGAGATCGGCAGCATCTTCCTCAGCGCCATCGCGCGGCGCCCGCCAGCACCCCGCTGATCCGACGCTCAGCGGTCGAGGAGCCTGCCACACCCGTCGATCCGGTGTGGCAGGCCCCTTTTCGGCCCGCCAGTTGTTGAAGAAAAGTGACGGCAATACGTCGGAAGCAATCGGCAGTCATAGTTGTCAGGGCAGGATGTCGACTGTTCCGGCATGGTCGGTCCGCCTCCGGTCCGACCCGTTGGCCGGGGCCATCCTGTACAGAGTGGGAGGGCCGGTGAGCGTGGCGACACTGTTGACCCCCGCCACGTCGGCGGAGCCCGATGGTCAACGCACCGGGCTGCTGGCACGAGCCGACGAACGGTCCTACGTCCGGGTGCTGGTGGTGCTGGACACCACCATCCTCATCATCGCGTTGCTGATCGGGTACGTCACCCGTTTCGGTGAGGGCGAGCCGACCGGCTCGGAGATCCCGTACGTGCTGGTCGCCCCCGGGTTGGTGCTGGCCTGGCTGATCTCGCTCAAGGCCCTCGGCTGCTACGACGACCGGGTGATCGGCTACGGGGCGGACGAGTACCGGCGGGTCAGCTCCGCCAGCCTGCGCCTGGCCGGGGCGATCGCCATCATCGGCTACATCGCCGACGTCGGAGTCTCCCGGGGCTTCCTGGGCATCTCCTTCGCGGTGGGCACGGTCGGGCTGGAGGTGGCCCGGTTCGCCGCCCGCAAGCGGCTGCACCGGGCCCGCTCGCTCGGCGCGGGCTGGTCCCGGAAGGTGCTGGTGGTCGGCGACACCGCCCACGTGTTGGAGTTGGTCCACACGTTGCGTCGCGAGCCGTACGCCGGTTACCAGGTGGTGGGCGCCGGCATCCCGGACGCGCTGCTCGCGCCGGTGGCGCAGCGGCTGGGGGACGTGCCGGTGGCGGGGTCGTTCCGGGGCATCCCGGAGGCCGCCACCGCGATCGGCGCGGACACTGTCGCGGGGACCGCCTCGGGTGAGCTGACCGCGACCCGGCTGCGTCGCCTCGGCTGGCAGTTGGAGGGGACCGGCGTCGACCTGGTCGTGGCACCCGCGCTGACCGACGTCGCCGGCCCGCGGATCCACACCCGCCCGGTCGCCGGACTGCCGCTGATCCACGTCGAGGCGCCCGAGTTCCGCGGCGTTCGCAAACTGGTGAAGGGTTTCGTCGACAGGTCCGTCTCGTCGCTGGCGCTGGCGGTGCTGCTGCCGCTCATCGCGTTCATCGCCCTGGCCATCAAACTGGACAGCCGGGGTCCGGTGCTGTTCCGGCAGGTCCGGGTCGGTCGGGGCGGGCAGGAGTTCGGCGTGTTCAAGTTCCGCACCATGGTGGTGAACGCGGACGCGCTGCTCGCCGAGTTGGCCGCCCGCAACGAGACCGACGGCCTGATGTTCAAGATGCGCCACGACCCCCGGGTGACCCGCGTCGGCCGGCTGCTGCGCAAATGGTCACTGGACGAGCTGCCGCAACTGGTCAACGTGCTGCTGGGACAGATGAGCCTGGTCGGGCCGCGCCCGCCGCTGCCCTCGGAGGTGGCCCGCTACGACGGTGACGTGGCCCGGCGGCTGCTGGTCAAGCCCGGCATGACCGGCCTGTGGCAGGTCAGTGGCCGCTCCGACCTGAGCTGGGAGGACGGCATCCGGCTCGACCTCTACTACGTGGAGAACTGGTCCCTCACCGCCGACCTCACCATTCTCTGGAAGACCTTCGGCGCGGTGCTGAACGGCCGCGGAGCGTACTGACCACAGGTCACGGCTGCGGGCCGGTCCAGTCCAGGCAGACGACCACCGCGTCGTCGACCAGGTCACCGGCCACGAACGCGCGCAGATCACCGATCAGCGACCGGACCGCGTCCAGCGGTGCCATCGGCCCGGTCCGCCGTAGGAACCGGTCCAGTGCCGTCTCGCCGTAGCGCATGTGCTGACCGGTGGCCTCCACCACCCCGTCGCTGACCACGAAGACCCGGTCGCCGAGTTCCAGGGGGAACTTCTGCTCGTGGTAGTCGGTCGCCTCGAACATGCCCAGCGGGAACTGCGCCTCCAGCGGCTGCTCGCTGACCTCGCCGCCGCGGAGCAGGACCAGTCGGGGCGACCCGGCGTCCACCACTGTCATCATCCCGGAGCGCAGGTCCAGCTCCATCAGCAACGCCGACAGGTGCTGCTCGCCCCGGTACAGGTCGTAGATGGCCTGATCGGCGAGGGCGGCCTGGTCGGCCAGGCTCAGCCCGGCCCGTCGCGCGTTGCGCAGCGCGTGGGTGGCCAGCGAGGTGAGCAGGGAGGCAGCCACGCCCTCACCGGTGCCGTTGATGGTGGACAACCAGAGCCGCTCCCCGTCGTCAGACCAGTCGAAGCCGTCGCCGCGCACGGCGTACGCCGGCTCCAACTGCCCGGCCAGGCTGAACGAGGGACGGATCCGGCTGCGGCCGGGAAGCAGCTCCCACTGCATCTCGGCGGCCAGGGTGAGGCGTTGGGTGCGCCGAGCCGCCCGGTAGACGTCGGTGCCGGCGGAGACCGCCGCCACCTCGTGCGCGAGCGCGGTGGCGACCTCGGCCAGCGCGTTGACGACCTCCTGGTCGTCCGGCACGGGCGACAGGCGCAGCACCCCTCGGCGCTCGCCGCGCATGGTGACCGGCATCCAGGCGACGCCGTCGGTCAGTAGCGGCGACTGGTGGTCGAAGGCGCGCCAGGCGGGGTGCCCGGGGCTCGTGATCGAGTCACCGTCGGTGAGTGGCAGCAACTCCGCGAGCCGGTAGTCGACCTGGTACAGCTCAACGTCGGTGATCCCGTACGACCCGGCGAGCACGTCCCCGATTCCACCGACGAGCCGGTCAGCTGGTGTCTCGTTCAGGGCACGTCGTGCCCGATCGACCGGTTTGCTCATCGTCACTCCCTCGCTGAAAGCTCGACCACCAGTGGGTTCGGAGTACTCACGGGCCACCATGGCCGAACTGAACCGTCCGACGGACCCCGAGACGAGTATGGCTGCCGCGCTGGACGCGGCGGCCGCTGCCCTGCTCGGGATCTGGGAATCTGCCCGGGAGGGGACCGCCAACCGGGTCTCCGGTGCCCAACTACGGGCAGTGATGGTGGTGGAGCAGGCCGACGGGATCAACCTGCGTCGGCTCGCCACCCGACTCGACATGCTGCTCAGCTCCGCCAGCCGCCTCTGCGACCGGCTGGTCGCCGCCGGCATGCTGGAGCGCGAGCCGGGCCGCTTCGACCGGCGGGAGATCTCGCTGCACCTCACCCCGGAGGCCCGCCGGCTCCTCGCCGAGCTACGGGCCAACCGCCGGGCCCAACTCGACGCCGTGCTGACCGGGATGAGCCGGGAGGGCCGCGACGCGCTGCTGCGCGGACTGCGGGAGTTCGACGAGACCGCGCGCCGCCAGCAGGAGCAGCGGCCGGCGACGCCCGGGGAGCCGCCGGGCCCGGGGGACTGGCCGGACGGCCCGGACCAGCCCGGTGGGCGGTCGGGGGACTGGTCGGTCGATTCGGCGCGGCAGACCCGTGGGTTGTGGGCGGGCGCCGCTGGCGGTCCGGATCCGACGGCCGGCAGCACCCGGGAGTGGCCGGCCGGCGACCCGCCGGTGGCACGTACCGCCTGACCAGGCCGGTCGGTCGCCGTCGGTCAGGCCGGTCGGTCGCCGTCGGTCAGGCCGGCGTCGACGCGCCCACGGCCAGCATCGCGATGTCGTCGTGGGCCTGCCCGTCCAGCCAGTCGTCGACCTCCCGCAGCACCCGGTCGATCAGCGCGGCCGGTGGCTGCCCGGCCGCCGCCACGAGCGCGGCCCGCAGCCGGGCCTCACCGAACATCGCCGTGTCGCGCGGTCCGCGCGCCTCGGTCACCCCATCGGTGTACGCGAGCAACACGTCGCCGGGATCGAGGTGCACCCTCGCCTCGGCGAACCGGGCGGCGGTCAGCGCCCCCACCGGCATGCCACCGACCGGGACGGTGGTGACAGTGCCGTCGGCGGTGACCAGCAGTGGCGCCGGGTGCCCTCCGCCGGCGATCCGGATGTCCAGTCCGGTGGGCCCGCGGTCCAGGGAACCGAGCAGCACTGTGGTGAACTGGCTGCGACGCGCGGCGTCCGGCGCGTCGGACAGCGCCTGGTTGAGCAGGCGGATCAGCTCCAGGGGGCGTCGCTCGACGAGCCGCAGCGTCTGCAACGACTGGCGGACCCGGCCGGTCAGCACGGCGGCGCCCACGCCCTTGCCGCACACGTCGCCGAGCGCGAACAGGGCGCCCTCGGGGTGCGGGAACACCTCGTAGAAGTCCCCGCCGATGCGCAGGGTGTCGCCAGCTGCCCGGTAGCCGCCGGCCATCGTCACGCCGGGCACGGCGGGCAGCTCGGGCGGGAGCAGACTGCTCTGCAGCACCTGGGCCAGGTGGGCCTGCTCACTGTGCAGGTCGGCGGTGGCCAGCGCGGCACCCGCGCGGGCGGCGAACTCCCGGGCCAGCTCCACGTCGCGTGGTTCGAAACCGGCCCGCCCGGGCCGACGGATGAGCAGAAGGGCGCCGGTCGACTCGCTGGCGTTCAGCAGAGGGCTGGCCAGCACCGCCCCCGGGGGGCCGAACCCGGGCGGCAGCAGGTCGGCCAGGTCGGTGAGCGGGGCGTCCGACCAGCGGCCCGGCTCGGCGCGGTCGCCGGCCAGCGCCTCGGCGAGACCAGGCACGGCGCTGGCCAGCGCGGGACCGGCCAGCCCGGTGACCGGGGCCGGATCACCGTCGGCGTACCGGAGCCACCTGGCGTGTGGCTCGGCCGGCGCTGTCGGTCGGGGCAGTGCCACGGCGACGTCGGCCAGGTAGGGGACGGCGAGCGTGGTGGCGAACAGGAGGACCTGGTCCCGGTGCAGGGCCAGCGCCAGCCGGCTGCCGGCCTGGGCGAGGAACGCGGTGCGGGAGCGTTCGGCGAGCAGGGCGTCGGCGCGGGCGTGCTCCTCGGTGACGTCGCGGACATACCACGCCCACCGGGAGCCGGCGAGTTGGCGCCGGACGCCACGCAGTCGCCGGCCGTGGTGGTCGGCGTCGAAGCGGTCGGCGCCGGTGACGACCGCCCGGGCCAGGGCCGCCACCGGGCAGTCGGCCAGCCCGGTGCCGGCCTCGATCTCCGGGAGCAGCTCGGCCGCCATGGCGTTGACCAGGGTGACCAGGCCGGTCCGGTCCGTCGTCAGCACGGCCTCGGCGAGCCCGTCGAGCAGTTCGCGGGCCAACCGGTCGTCGGCCGGCAGCGGGGTGTCGCCGGGTTGCCGGGTCGTGGTCACCGCCGGACGCCAGCTCGCGTCTGGCGACGTGTGCGCATGCTGCTTCTCGACTCCTCACCGGGGATCGTTGCCTGAGTGCAAGGGTACCGATCCGTGCCGACGGGGGCGCGGGGGCGGCGATCAGCCGGAGCGTGCCAGCCAGCCGGCGGGCTGGGCGATGATCCGGCGGGCCACCGAGCCGGCGGCTCCCACCGCTGCGGCTTCCGCACCGAGCGTCGACGGCCGGACCGTTACCGGCGACCAGGCGGCGGTGAGCACCCGGGCGTCGATCTCGGCGAGGACCGGGGGGCACAACCAGGGTGCGAGCGCGGCGTAACCGCCACCGAGCACCACGGTGTCCAGGTCGAGCAGGTTGACGACACCGGCCACCGCGACGCCGAGCGCCGTTCCGGCCTCGTGCAGCGCCCGCAGCGCGTCGGCGTCGCCGGCCTCGGCCAACTCGGCCAACCGGGCGGTCGCGGTGTCCGCGGGAAGCTCCGCCCGGGCCAGCCCGGCGGCGGACACGATCGCCTCCTGGCCGGCGTACTGCTCCAGGCAGCCCTGCCCGCCGCAGCGGCACGGACGGCCCTCGGGGTGGACCGGGAGGTGCCCGATCTCACCGCTCCACCCGCGTACGCCGCGGAACAGCGCGCCGTCCAGCACGATGCCGGCGCCGATGCCCACCTCCCCGGAGATGTGCAGGAAGCTGGACGGGCCGGGTGGTTGCGAGTGCAGCTCGCCGAGCGCGGCGAGGTTGGCCTCGTTGTCCACCGTCAACGCGGGGACCCCGGGCACCTGCTCGACCAGCGGAGGGTGCTCGGCGAGCAGCGCGGGCACCGGCACGTCGGACCATCCGAGGTTCGGCGCGAGCCGGACCAGCCCGTCGTCGTCCACCAGGCCGGGCACCGCGAGCGCGGCCCCGACCAGGGTGAGGCCCTGGTGGGCGGCGTCGTCGCGGGCTGCCCCGGCCATCTCGACCAGGTGGGCCAGGGCGTCGGCGGGGGCCACCGGACGCAGGTCGGCCCGGTGCACGGTGCGGTGCCGCACCTGGCCGGTGAGGTCCACCACGCAGACCGCCAGGTAGTCGACGTTGACCTCCAGGCCGAGCCCGGCCGGCCCCTGTTCGGCCAGGACCAGCCCGCGCGCCGGGCGGCCGGCGCCCGAGCGGGGCGCGGGGTCGGACTCACTGACCAGCCGACCGCCGAGCAGGTCCTCGACGACAGCGGAGACGGTGGCTCTGGTCAGGCCGGTGGCGGTCGCCAGGTCGGCTCGGGAGGGGGGTCGGTCGGCCGCGGCGATCCGACCGAGGACCAGGGCGAGGTTGAGCTCGCGCAGACTGCCCTGACGGACTGCGCCGGCCGGGGCGTGGGTGAGGCTCACCCCTTGACAGTGCCATAGGGTGGGCAAATAATTCAATCGCTGAACAAATACCTGACACCACCACCCCGGAGGTCGCTCATGGCACCCCGTCCCACCCCCGCCGACAAGTTCTCCTTCGGGCTCTGGACCGTGGGCTGGCAGGCCCGCGACCCGTTCGGTGACGCCACCCGCCCCGAGCTGGACGCGGTCGAGGCCGTCCACCGGCTCGCCGAGCTGGGCGCGTACGGCATCACCTTCCACGACGACGACCTGATCCCGTTCGGCGCCGACGCGGCTTCCCGTGACCAGCACATCGCCCGGTTCCGCAAGGCCCTCGACGAGACCGGCCTGGTGGTGCCGATGGTCACCACCAACCTCTTCACCCACCCGATCTTCAAGGACGGCGGCTTCACCAGCAACGACCGCGACGTCCGCCGCTTCGCGCTGCGCAAGGTGCTGCGCCAGGTCGACCTGGCCGCCGAGCTGGGTGCGGGCACCTTCGTCATGTGGGGTGGCCGCGAGGGCTCCGAGTACGACCTCGCCAAGGACGTCCAGGCCGCCCTGGACCGCTACCGCGAGGCCGTCAACCTGCTCACCCAGTACGTCATCGACAAGGGCTACAACCTGCGGTTCGCGCTGGAGCCCAAGCCCAACGAGCCGCGCGGCGACATCCTGCTGCCCACCATCGGGCACGCGCTCGGCTTCATCTCCCAGTTGGAGCACCCGGAGATGGTCGGCCTCAACCCGGAGGTCGGGCACGAGCAGATGGCCGGGCTCAACTACGCCCACGGCATCGCCCAGGCGCTCTGGCAGGGCAAGCTGTTCCACCTGGACCTGAACGGCCAGCGCGGCATCAAGTACGACCAGGACCTGGTCTTCGGCCACGGTGACCTGATGAACGCGTTCGCCCTGGTGGACCTCCTGGAGAACGGTGGCCCGAACGGCGGGCCGACCTACGACGGTCCCCGGCACTTCGACTACAAGCCGTCGCGTACCGAGGACATGGACGGGGTGTGGGCGTCCGCGGCGGCCAACATGAGCACGTACCTGCTGCTCAAGGAGCGCGCGGCGGCGTTCCGTGCCGACCCCGAGGTGATCGAGGCGCTCGCCGCCAGCAAGGTCGGCGAGCTGAGCACGCCGACGCTCGGCGACGGCGAGGGCTACGAGGAGTTCCTGGCCGACCGGTCCGCGTTCGAGGATGTCGACGTGGACGCTGTCGCCGCCCGGGGCTTCGCCTTCGTCCGGCTCAACCAGCTCGCCGTCGAGCACCTGCTCGGCGCCCGCTGAGGCCCCGCCATGCCGTTGGTCGCAGGCGTTGACTCGTCCACCCAGTCCTGCAAGGTGGTGATCCGGGACGCGGAGACCGGTGCCCTGCTCCGGCAGGGCCGGGCACCGCACCCGGACGGCACGGAGGTCGACCCGGAAGCCTGGTGGCAGGCGCTGCGCAGCGCCGCCGACCAGGCCGGCGGGTTCGCCGACGTGGCGGCGATCTCCGTCGCCGGCCAGCAGCACGGCATGGTGTGTCTCGACGAGGACGGCCGGGTGGTCCGCCCGGCGCTGCTGTGGAACGACACCCGATCCGCCGACGCCGCCGCCGATCTCATCGAGGAGGCCGGCGGCGGCGCGGCCGGGCGCCGGTTCTGGGCCGAAGCGACCGGCAGCGTTCCGGTGGCCAGCTTCACCCTGACCAAACTGCGGTGGTTGGCCAGTCACGAGCCGGAGCTGGCGGCCCGGGTGGCCGCCGTCTGCCTGCCGCACGACTGGTTGACCTGGCGGCTGGCCGGCGCACCGGGGTTGGGCGCGCTGCGTACCGACCGGGGCGACGCCAGCGGCACCAGCTACTGGTCGCCGGCCACCGATGACTACCGACTGGACCTGCTGGAGCAGGGCTTCGGTCGGCGGTTGGTGGTGCCCGAGGTGCTCGGTCCGGCGGAGTCGGCGGGAAAGCTCGCCGACGACCTGGGCGGGTCGGGTGGGGCGCTGCTCGGTGCGGGCACCGGGGACAACGCCGCTGCCGCGCTCGGTGTCGGTGCCGGGCCGGGTGACGTGATCGTCTCGATCGGCACCTCCGGCACCGTGTTCAGCGTCGCGGACGTGCCGGCGGGCGACGAGAGCGGCGCGGTGGCGGGCTTCGCCGACGCGTCAGGTCGTTTCCTGCCGCTGGTCGCCACGCTCAACGCCGCCCGGGTGCTGGACGCCGCCGCCGCGATGCTCGGCGTCAACCTCGCCGAGCTGGCCCAGCTGGCGCTCTCCGCCCCCGCCGGGGCGGACGGGCTGGTCATGGTGCCGTACCTGGAAGGTGAGCGGACGCCGAACCGGCCGCTCGCCACCGGCGCGGTGCACGGGCTGACCCTGCGCACCTCGACCCCGGCGCACCTGGCGCGGGCCGCCGTGGAGGGCATGCTCTGCGCGCTCGCCGACGGCCTGGACGCGTTGATCGCGCAGGGTGCCGTCGCCCGCCGGGTCATCCTGATCGGCGGCGGAGCCCGGTCGGCCGCGGTCCGTCAGATCGCCCCGCAGGTCTTCGGCTGCCCGGTCGTCGTCCCGCCGGCCGGCGAGTACGTCGCCGACGGGGCCGCCCGACAGGCCGCCTGGGTCGCCCTGGGCGGTGCCGCGCCGCCGACCTGGGCGGTCGAGGGCACCGAGGAGTACGCGGCAGCGGCGGTTCCCGCCGTCCGCGACCAGTACGCCGCGGCCCGCGGGTTGGTGCTCGACCGACGCTGAGCGTCGCGATCTGTGCGGGTGGCCGCCGGTCGACGGTGACCGGCGGCCACCCGCGTGACGCGCGCCCGCACGGAGTCTGGTTGGCTGCCGGTCATGACGGTGACCAGTGGCGGGCCCGGCCTGCGCGCGCACGGTCGGGGCGGTGGGCCGGCGCACCGCTTGTACAGCGTCGTGGTGTTCGTGCTGCTCGCCTCGCTGGACAACGTGGCGATCGGGCTGGTCCCCCCGCTGTACGGTCCGATCTCCGACGCGTTCGACGTGTCCGGGCGGCTGCTCGGCGTGGTCACCGCGGTCAGCTTCCTGGTCAGCTCGGTCGCGGCCGTCGGCTGGGCGTACGTCGGGGACCGCACCAACCGCAAGCCGCTGCTCATGGTGGGCACGTTGCTCTGGGCGGCGGGCACCGGCGGTAGCGCGCTCGCCGGCGGTTACCTGACGTTCCTGTCCGCGCAGCTGGTCGCGGCGGTCGGCCTCGGCGCGGTCGGCTCGGTGGGCTTCTCCGTGGTCACCGACCTGATCTCGCCGACCCGGCGCGGGTTGGTGATGAGCTTCTGGGGCCTCTCCCAGGGCATCGGCACCCTCGCCGGCACGCTCGTCGGCGGGCTGCTCGGGGCGGCCGACTGGCGGCGGCCGTTCCTGCTGTTGACCGGCGTCGGCCTGGTCGCCACCCTCGCCTACTTCTTCACGTACGACATCCGACGGGGCCAGAGCGAGCCGGAACTGGCCGGCAGGCTCGACGCCGGTGCCGAGTACGACTACCGGATCAGCCGCGCCGACCTGCCGCGCATCCTGGCCCGGCGGACCAACCGGTGGCTGATCCTGCAGGGGCTGACCGCGCAGGCCGCGTTCGGCTCGTTGGTCTGGCTGCCGGTGCTCTTCGCCGAACGGGCCGAGGCCCAGGGCTACTCGACGTCCACGGCGGTGGTGGTGGGCAGCGTGTTCGCCACCCTGTTCCAGCTCGGCGGGGTGCTGTCCATCGTGGGTGGGTTGATCGGCGACGCGGTGCAGCGGCGGACACCGCGGGGGCGCGCACTCGTCGCCTCGGTCGGCATCCTCGCCGCGCTGCCGTTCTACCTGGTGTTGTTCTTCGTCCCGGTGACCATCGACGTGCCGGACGGCGCGAGCGGCGGCGCGGTGGTCGGCGCGGTGCTGGCCAGTGTGTTCACCGAGCCGTCGGTCGGGCTGAGCCTGCTCACCGCGATCGTGGCGCTCGCGTTGACCTCGGCCAACTCGCCGAACTGGTTCGCGTTGATCGCCGACGTCAACCCGCCGGAGCACCGGGGCACTGTCTACAGCCTGGGCAACCTCGTCAACGGTGTCGGTCGCGCGGCCGGCAACGGGCTGGTCGGGGTGGCCTTCCAGGCGCTGCGAACGGCATTCCCGCCACCGTTGAACTTCGCCGTCGGGTTGGCCGCGTTCCAGCTTTTCTTCATCCCGACCGGTGTCATGTACTGGCTCGCCTCGCGGACCTCACCGGCGGACATCGACAACGTGCACGACCTGCTCCACAACCGAGCCGACCGCCTCTGACACCCCAGCACCCCGCCCCGCGCACCTGACTCCGCGCGCCAACCTGAAGATCGCGCTACTTCCTGGTTTTAGTCGCCTCCTGGCGGACGGAGGCCACTAGATCGTGGAAGTAGCGCGATCTTGAGGTTGGCGAGGTGCAGGCGGGCGTGAATCGTTTACGACATCAGCTCCAAAGCGGGCCGTCGCGCACCGAGCGGCCCGCCCGCACCGCGTGGCCGGGGCGGGCCGGTCGGCGCGAGATCAGCCACGCAGCCAGACGGTCACGTCGGTCGGGACCGCGCCGTCGTCGTCCAGCGCCGCGCTGGCGACGAGCACCTCGGCGCCGGCCGGCACCGGTACCGGGGCGGCACCGAAGTTGGTCAGCACGGTCAGCTCACCGTTGCGGAAGCTCAGCACCTCGTCGCCGGAGGACAACCACTCCAGGGTGCCGCGGCCCAGCCCGTGGGCACGGCGCAACCGCAGCGCCGCGCGGTACAGCTCGTACGTCGAGCCGGGCACGTCGCGCTGGCGGTCCAGCGCGTACTCCGCCCAGAGCGCGGGCTGCGGCAACCAGCTGGCGTCGGTCGGCCCGAAGCCGTACGACGGGGCGTCGGCCTCCCACGGGATCGGCACCCGGCAGCCGTCCCGGCCGCGCTGGGTGTGCCCGCTGCGCGCCCAGGTCGGGTCCTGCCGGGCCTCGTCGGGCATCGTGGTGTGCTCGGGCAGCCCCAGCTCCTCGCCCGGATCGAGGTACGCCGAGCCGGGCAGCGCGAGCCACAGCACGGTGGCCGCCCGGGCC
>NZ_JAGPXZ010001010.1:0-1819 GCF_018070305.1 Micromonospora sp. M51
CCGCTGGCCCAGCGGGTCCTCGGCGACGATGCGGAGATCCTGGCGACCGTCGCGGGGTCGGCCCTGGAGGGGTTGCGGTACGAGCGGCCGTTCGACCTGGTGGACATCCCGGACGCGCACCGGGTGGTCCTCGCGGAGTACGTCACGACCGAGGACGGCACCGGCCTGGTGCACCAGGCGCCGGCCTTCGGCGCCGACGACCTCGCCGTCTGCCGCGCGTACGGGTTGCCGCTGGTCAACCCGGTCGCGCCGAACGGGCGGTTCAACGACGACATCGAGCTGGTCGGCGGGGTGTTCTTCAAGGATGCCGACGCGTTGCTCATCGACCGGCTCCGCACCTCGGGTCGGCTGTTCCGGCACGAGCCGTTCGAGCACCCCTACCCGCACTGCTGGCGGTGCCACACCCCGCTGATGTACTACGCGCAGCCGTCCTGGTACATCCGGACCACCGAGGTACGCGACGAGCTGACCCGGGAGAACGAGAAGACCAACTGGTTCCCGGAGCACATCAAACACGGCCGGTACGGCGACTGGCTGAAGAACAACATCGACTGGGCGGTGTCCCGCTCCCGGTACTGGGGCACCCCGCTGCCGCTGTGGCGCTGCCCCGACAACCACGTGACAGCTGTCGGTTCCCGTGCGGAGCTCGGCGAGCTGGCCGGCGCCGACCTGTCCGAGTTGGACCCGCACCGCCCGTACGTCGACGAGATCACCATCGCGTGCCCGGACTGCGGCCGGACCGCCACCCGCGTCCCCGAGGTGATCGACGCCTGGTACGACTCCGGCGCGATGCCGTTCGCGTCGTTGGGCTACCCGCACGTGCCCGGCAGCAAGGAGCTCTTCGAACGCAGCTACCCGGCCCAGTACATCTGTGAGGCGATCGACCAGACGCGGGGCTGGTTCTACACGCTGATGGCGGTGGGCACGCTGGTCTTCGACCGGTCCCCGTACGAGAACGTCGTCTGCCTCGGGCACATCCTGGCCGAGGACGGCCGCAAGATGAGCAAACACCTGGGCAACATCCTGCTGCCGATCCCGTTGATGGACACCCACGGTGCGGACGCGGTGCGCTGGTTCATGGCCTGCTCCGGCTCACCGTGGTCGCCGCGCCGGGTCGGGCCCGGCCCGCTCGACGAGATCGTCCGCAAGGTGTTGATGACCTACTGGAACACCGCGGCCTTCTTCTCCCTCTACGCGGCGAACTCGACGTGGGCGCCGCACCTGGCGCAGCCGGTCGCCCAGCGGCCGGTGCTGGACCGGTGGATCGTCGGCGAGGTCCACGCCCTCGCGGCCGCCGTGGACGAACGACTGCAGAACTACGACACGGCGCGCGCCGGCCGACTGCTCGCCGACTTCATCGACGACCTGTCCAACTGGTACGTGCGGCGGTCGCGACAGCGCTTCTGGGAGGGCGACCCCGACGCGCTCACCACCCTGTACGAGTGCCTCGACATCCTCACCCGGCTCCTCGCGCCGTTCATTCCGTTCGTCACGGAGGAGGTGTGGCAGCAGGTCGTCCGGCGGGGGTCGGCGTCAGCCCCGGAGTCGGTGCACCTGGCGACCTGGCCCACCCCCGACCCCACACTGATCAGCACGGAGTTGTCGGCCCAGGTGGCCACGGCACGGGCGTTGGCGGAGGCGGGCCGCTCCGCGCGTAAGGCGAGCGGTCTGCGGATCCGGCAGCCGTTGAGCCGGGCGCTGGTGGGGCTGCCGGCCGGCACGGTTCTCCCGCAGGCGTTGCTGGACGACATCGGCGACGAGTTGAACGTCAAGGTCCTCGAACCGCTCGATCCGCAGAGCGGTGTCATCGACGTGCAGG
>NZ_JAGPXZ010001011.1:0-1818 GCF_018070305.1 Micromonospora sp. M51
GACGTGGTGCGCGCCCCCGACCCGGTCGCTGTGGTCGAGGCGCTGCGCGCCGCCGGGCTGTCGATCTTCGCCACCACGGGGTACGGCGACAGCGATCTGGACGACCTGACCGACTACGGGCGGCTCGTCGGGCCCACGGCCTGGCTGTTCGGCTCCGAGGCGCACGGCCTGCCCGAGGAGTTGACCGCCGCCGCCGACGCGCGGGTGCGGGTGCCGCTGTACGGGCGCGCGGAGAGCCTGAACCTGGCTGCGGCTGCCGCGGTCTGCCTGTACGCTTCAGCGAGAGCACAGCGCTGACGGTGTCCACACCCGGCGCGACTGACAGCAGGGGAGATGCTCCGTCCATGAACGCGACACGGCGTTCGTTTAGCCAGCCCGCCGGTGTCGGCGGGCGGCGGGCCTGACCTGCTCCCTGCGCAACTCCTACCGGCGGGCTGCGGCACAGCCGCGCGTCCGTAGACTCGCCTAGCCGCCCGTGGAGGGCTGGCGCCGCCGTGAGGGAGTGCCCGTACGCCATGAGCTACCGCAACGATCCGTACGACCCGAAGCAGGTCGCCCTGCTCGACCCCGCTGCCCTGGCCGAGGCCGTCGCGGACGCCACGAAGGCGTTCGAGGCCGCCGCCGACCCGGACGCGCTGACCGCGCTGCGTTCGGTGCACCTGGGTGACCGGTCACCGGTCTCCCTCGCCCGCCGGGAGATCGGCGCGCTGCCACCGGCCGCGAAGTCCGACGCCGGTAAGCGGGTCAACGAGGCCCGCCGGGCCATCGAGTCCGCTTACGCCGAGCGCGCCGAGGTGGTGGAGCGCGAGCAGGCCGAGCGGGTGCTGGTCGAGGAGCGGGTGGACGTCACGCTGCCCTACGACAGGCGGCCGCGCGGTGCGCGACACCCACTGAGCACCCTGATGGAGTCCATCAGCGACCTGTTCGTCGGGATGGGCTACGAGGTGGCCGAGGGGCCCGAGGTCGACCTGGAGTGGGTCAACTTCGACGCGTTGAACATCCCCGCCGACCACCCGGCGCGCGGGTTGATGGACACCTTCCACATCGCACCGGAGGGCTCCGGCCTGGTGCTGCGCACGCACACGTCGACGGTGCAGACCCGCACCATGCTCAGCCGCAAGCCGCCGATCTACGTGATCGTGCCGGGCCGCGTCTACCGCACCGACGAGATCGACGCCACCCACAGCCCGGTGTTCCACCAGGCCGAGGGCCTGGTCGTCGACAAGGGCATCACGATGGCGCACCTGCGCGGCACGCTCGACCACTTCGCCCGCGCGATGTTCGGCCCGGAGGCGAAGACCCGGTGGCGGCCGCACTACTTCCCGTTCACCGAGCCGTCGGCGGAGTTCGACGTGTGGTTCCCGGAGCACCGGGACGGCCCGCAGTGGGTCGAGTGGGGCGGCTGCGGCATGGTCAACCCGCGGGTGCTGCGCGCCTGCGGCGTCGACCCGGAGGTCTACTCCGGATTCGCCTTCGGTATGGGCATCGACCGGACCCTGATGGTCCGGCACGGGGTCAGCGACATCCGCCATCTCTTCGAGGGCGACGTGCGGTTCAGCCGCGCGCTCGGGACCGGGGCGTAGGCGATGCGGGTACGAGACACGGGAACGGTGGTCTGAAGTCATGCGAGTTTCTGTCAGTTGGCTGCGGGAGTACGTCGATCTCCCCGCCGACCTGCCCACCGGTGACCTGGAGCAGGCCCTGGTCGACCTCGGCATCGAGGTCGAGTCCGTGGTGGACCTGGCCGCGTCGGTCACCGGCCAGTTGGTCGTCGGTGAGGTCCGCGAGATCGAGGAGCTGACCGGTTTCAAGAAGCCG
>NZ_JAGPXZ010001012.1:0-1818 GCF_018070305.1 Micromonospora sp. M51
ACCGGTGAACGCGAGTGCGGACGAGTCGGGGCAGCCAACGACGCGGCCGGTGGCCGAGCCGGTGACCACCCTGGACGGTGGGACGGCGAGCGCCGGGGTGGACGGGGAGCCGACAGTGGCCGCCGTTCCGGGCGAGGGTGGCCGGGGCGCCAAGCCCACCAAGATCACTAGCACCGGCGAGAACGGCAAGCGACCCAGTAAGCCGACCACCGACGAGCGCAGCGCCAAGCCCAGCAAGGTCACCCTCGACAAGGACTGACCGCCCCATCCAGGCTTCGAGATCTTGGACACTTTCCGTCAGCGCAGCGCGGAAAGTGTCCAAGATCTACCCGGCCAACTCCCGCTCACGCCGCCACCCCCGGGGAGCGCGGCGAGGTTGCGGCGAGGCGAGGCCGGGGCCGGCGCGGCACAGACCGGAGGCACGAGCACGAGCACGAGCACGGGCACGGGCACGGGCACGGCACGAGCACGAGCACGAGCACGAGCGAGAACGAGCACGGGTGCGGAGCGGGTGCGGAGCGGGTGCGGAGCGGGTGCGGCAGCCTTTGGAGCTGATGCCGTAAACGATTCATCCACCGGGACGGCGTCGGGCGCCCAGCGCATCCGATTCGTTTGCGGCATCAGCTCCAAAGGGGTGCTGTGGCAGATGTGGGGGCCGCGCGGACGTCGCCCCGACGGGGCGGCCGGTTGTCGCGCCGAAGCGCGGCCGGACTTCACGCCGAAGCGCGGCCGGACTTCACGCCGACAGGACGGCCGGGCGTCACGCCGACAGGACGGCCGGGCGTCACGCCGACGGGGCGGCCGGACGTGGACGTCGCCGGCACTAGCCTGGGCAGCGATGGGTTCGTCGACCACAGAGGACCAAGGGGACGCATGGCGTACGTGCTGCTGGGGATCGCGATCCTCGCCGAGGTGCTGGCGACCAGCCTGATCAAGAGCACCGCCGGGTTCACCCGCGTCTGGCCGACGGTGGCCTGCCTCGGCGGTTACGCGGTGGCCTTCGTCCTGCTCGCCCAGGCCGTCAAGGAGATCCCGGTGGGGGTGGCGTACGCCCTCTGGTCGGGTCTGGGCACCGCGGCCATCGTGGCGATCGGGGCGGTGTTCCTGGGTGAGTCGGTGGGGCTCGCCAAGCTCACCGGCATCGCGCTGATCATCGCCGGAGTGGTCATCGTGAACCTGGCCGGGGAGCACTGACCGGACAGGTTCCGGTGGTCGGGACCGACGCGGTCCCGACCACCGGTCCGACGATCAGCTCGCCGTGCAGCTCAGCGTCGGCGCGCTGTTGGTGCCGGTCCAACTACCGAGGAAGCCGAAGCTGGCACTGGCCCCGGCGGTCAGCCGCCCGTTGTACTCGGCATTGCGGGCGGTCACGGTGGTGCCGCTGCTGGTGAGGGCCACGTTCCAGGACTGGGTGACGCTCTGGCCGTTCGCGAAGGTCCACCCGGCGGTCCAGCCGGTGATCGCCCTCGCGCCGGCGGTCACCCGTACCTCAGCCTGGAAGCCGCCCTGCCACTGGTTGGTCACCGTGTACGTCGCCGTGCACCCACCGGCCGGCGGCGGCGTCGTGGGCGGGGGGATGCTGTCGAAGATGCTGGCCTGCCGGGCGGTCTGCCGGATCCCGTTGGCACCATTGAAGAGGCGCTGACCCCAGTCGGTCAGGCTCGCCGGGTTGAAGTTGGTGGCCAGGTCGAGATACTCCACACCGCCGCCGTTACCGCTCCACGACCAGCCCAACCAGCCGATCCCGTTGGCCTGGCTGTACGCGAGGATGGTGTCCTCGTCCGGGTTCCCATCGGAGTGGTTGAAGCCGAACTCACC
>NZ_JAGPXZ010001013.1:0-1817 GCF_018070305.1 Micromonospora sp. M51
GCGCGGCTCGGCCTCGGCCTGGCGGATGTGGCGGCCAGCCCGCTGCCCGGGCCGAGCGGCAACGTGGAGTTCTTCGTATGGTTGCGCCGGGGCGCACCACCGGCCGACCCGCAGCGGGTGCGGGCCGTGGTGGCGGCCGGGCCGGACGGCCCGACGACGACCGGCGACGTGCCGGACGGGGCGGCGGAGGAGGTCGCAGGGTGAACGCGCGCAGCGAGGGCACCGCGACGACACGCGGGTGTGGCGGGGCGACGGTGTCGCGGTGCCGCCCGGTCCAGGACGGGCGGGCGACCCGATGAGCCGGACCGCGCTGCTGGTGACCCACACCGGTCGTCGGCGCAGCACCGAGCACGCCCGGTCGGTCGCCGCCGACCTGATCGACGCGGGTTTCGAGGTACGGGTGGTCGCCGACGAGGCCGACGACCTCGACCTGCCCGGCGTGGTGCCGGTCGGCGGCCCGCAGGCCGCCGAGGGCGCCGAGATCGTCTTCGCGCTCGGTGGGGACGGCACCTTCCTGCGCGCCGCCGAGCTGGCCCGGCCGGCGAAGGCGCCGCTGCTCGGCATCAACCTCGGCAAGGTGGGCTTCCTGGCGGAGGCGGAGATCGACGACCTGGACACCGCCGTCCGGGACGTCGTCGGCCGCAACTACACCGTCGACGAGCGGCTGACCCTGGACGTCACCGCCGAGTTCGACGGCGGGCCGACCATCGAGTCGTGGGCGCTCAACGAGATCAGCATCGAGAAGGGCGAGCGTGCCCAGATGCTGGAGCTGCTCGTCGACGTGGACGGCCGGCCGCTGTCCCGCTACGGCTGCGACGGTGTCGTCTGCGCCACCCCAACCGGCTCCACCGCGTACGCGTTCTCCGGTGGCGGTCCGGTGGTCTGGCCGGAGGTGGAGGCGCTGCTGCTGGTGCCGATCAGCGCGCACGCGTTGTTCAGCCGCCCGTTGGTCACGGCCCCGACGTCCACCTTCGTGATCACCGTGGACCCGTTCACCACCCTCGCCGTGCTCTCCTGCGACGGCCGGCGGGTCTACGACCTGCCACCCGGCGCCCGGGTGACGGTGCGCCGCGGCGCCCTGCCGGTGCGCATCGTGCGGCTGCGCCCCCGCCCGTTCACCGACCGGCTGGTGGCCAAGTTCGACCTCCCCGTGCACGGGTGGCGCGGCAGCCGCCGGTGACCGCGGCACACACTGTCGGTGGATGTGCGGTGTCCACCTGACGACATGTCGCCGCTGCGGCGGCTGGCGACTAGTGACCTGGTGACGCGCGCCGTCGCAGACTCCGATCGGCCCTCATCTACGGATGGTGGGCCTGGAGGAGTAGAGGAGCGCATCGCATGCACTGGTCCCCCCGCTGGCTCGCCGTCGGCGCGGTCGGCGCGTTGGTGGTCGGCGTCGCCGCACCGGCGTCCGCCGACCCGCCCGCCCGGCCCACCGGCCCGACGTCGGGCACGCCCGCCCAGCACGCACCCGTCCGCATCACCCTGATCACCGGCGATCAGGTCGATCTGGTCCAGGCGGCACCCGGTCGGGTCGCCGCCACCGTCCACCCCGGCCCGGGGCGCAACCGGATCACCTTCCAGACCGTCGAGGCCGACGGCGGGTTGCGGGTGCTGCCCAGCGACGTCGTGCCGTACCTCTCCGCCGGGGTGCTCGACCCCGACCTGTTCGACGTCCAGGAGTTGGCGGCCGACGGGTACGGCGACGCCGCGCAGGCCACGTTGCCGCTGATCGTGCGCTACCAGGAGCCGGCCGCCGGACGGGTCAGGCCGCTGGCCGGCGCCATCGGCGCGCGTCCCCTGGGGAGCATCAACGG
>NZ_JAGPXZ010001014.1:0-1813 GCF_018070305.1 Micromonospora sp. M51
CCGCCGCCGGGCCCGGTCGCCCAGCCCGATCGCGAACATGCCGACCAGGGGGTCGACGAAACGTTCACCCCAGTGTGCGTACGCCACCAGGATCACCTCGGTGTCGCTGGTGGAGTGAAAGGCGTACCCGGCGTTCTGCAACTCCTCGCGCAGCTGCGGGTAGTTGTAGATGCAGCCGTTGAAGACCAGCGCCAGGCCCAGATCGTCGCGGACCATCGGCTGCCCACCGGCGTCGGACAGGTCGATGATGGTCAGCCGGCGGTGCCCGAGGGTCACCCAGCCGGCGGCGAACAGGCCCTCGTCGTCCGGGCCGCGTGAGCGCATCGCCTCGGACATCCGGCTGACCGCCGCCGCGTCGGGAGAGCGGCCGTCGAACCGTGCCTCCCCGCTGATCCCGCACATCAGGCGTTGCGGTGCTGGTCCAGGGCAGACATGGCCCCTCCTGTCAGGTCTCCCCGACTGGTGGTGGCGGGGCCCGGTGGGAACGGGGCCGCTGGCTACCCGCGCATCGGGTCGACAAACCCGCAGGTGATCCCGCGCGGGCGGCTCAGTCGAGCAGAGTGCGCAGGATGCGGGCCAGCTCGTCTCGGTCGGTGTCGTCGAGGTGGCCGAAGAAGCGGTCCGCCTCGGCCCGGCGGGCGGCCCGGATGGCGGTGCTGACCCGGTCGCCCTCCTCGGTGAGCGCGACCAGGGTCGCCCGCCGGTCGGCCGGGTCGGGCCGACGCTCGACCAGGCCGCGGGTCTGCAGGTCGTCGACGACCTCGGTCGCCGAGCGCGGCGCGATGCGCAGATGCTCGGCGAGGGTGCCGGGGCGCACCTCGCCGTGCCGGGTCAGCACGCGCAGCGCCCGGGACTGGCTGGGGGTGATGTCCCAGGGTGCCAGCGAGTCCCGGGCCTGCCGGCGCAGCCGGGACGCCACCGCCCAGAACGTCTCCGCCAGGCTCTCGTCGTCGGCGCTGTCGGCGGTGTGCTCGGTCACCGGAATACGGTAGCAGGAGATGTGGTTGCTACCTCATGATGAGGTAACCTCAGCAATATCGTCGACGAAAGGCAGTACCCCCTTGGAACCCACCCCGATGGGCCGCGACCGCGGCCACCGCACCGTCAGCGCCGAAGAGAAGACGCAGGCCAGTCAGGTCTCCCTGCGCCGCATCGGTCGCCTGTTCACCCCCCACCGGCCCGCCCTGGCCGCCGTCACCGCGATCATCGTGGCCTCCTCGATCATCGCGATGGCCAGCCCGTTCCTGCTGCGTGCCGTGATCGACCGGGCCCTGCCGCAGGGCGACGTGACACTGCTGGTCTGGCTGGTCCTCGGCATGGTCGCCGTCGCGGCGGTGACCTCCGCGCTCGGCGTCGTACAGACCTGGATCTCCACCCAGGTCGGCCAGCGGGTCATGCACCGGCTGCGCACCGACGTCTTCAGCCACCTTCAGCGCCAGTCGCTGGGCTTCTTCACCCGCACCCGCACCGGCGAGGTGCAGTCCCGCATCACCAACGACATCGGCGGCATGCAGTCGGTGGTCACCTCCACCGCCACCGCCGTCGCGGCCAACCTCACCACGGTGGTCGCCACCGCCGTCGCCATGGTCGCGCTCTCCTGGCAGCTCTCCCTGGTCTCGCTCGTGGTGCTGCCGCCGGCCATCTGGCTGACCCGTCGGGTCGCCCGGATGCGTCGCGAGATCACCGCCCAGCGGCAACGCGAACTCGCCGACCTCAACGTCACCGTCGAGGAGGGCCTGTCGATCAGCGGCGTACAGCTCGCCAAGACCCTCGGCACCGGCCCCGCGCTGATCGACCGTTTCACCGCCTCCTC
>NZ_JAGPXZ010001015.1:0-1812 GCF_018070305.1 Micromonospora sp. M51
GAAGGTCAACGTGGGCGACGAGGCCAAGGGCAAGGAGTGCTTCTGAGGTGAGTCGGGCCCGCGGTGGCCGACCACCGGGGGTGCCGTCCCCTTCCCCGTCCCCGCTCCGCCAGGAGGAGTACGTGACAACCGCCAACGCGTCCCACGCCCGGCCCGGCGGCACGGCCCAGGCGTGGCAGACCTTCCGCCGCTGGCAGCGGAGCCGACCGTTCTGGGGAGGCCTCTTCGTCGCCCTGGCCGGGGTGGAGATGTTCGCCTCCACCCGGATGACGATCAACGGCCTGAGCTTCCACAGCGGAGCCACCGGTCTGCTCTCGCTCCTGATCCCGGTCATCCTGGTGACCTGCGCCCTGCTGCTCTGGTTGAGCCCGGCGCAGCGGCTGTTCTACTCGGTCGTCGCGGCGGTCACCACGGTCTATTCGCTGATCGGGCTCAACCTCGGCGGCTTCTTCGTCGGTCTTCTGCTCGGCATCGTCGGCAGCGCGCTCGCCTTCGCCTGGACCCCGACCCGACCTGCGCCAGCCGCTGCCGACCTGTCCGACACCGAACTGCCCCTCACCGAACGAATCGATGCGGATCAGCCTGGCGCGGAGCAGCGCGGAGTCCAGCGGCTCGACACGGAGCGGATCGGAGTTGGGCAGACCGACGCGGCCGGCGAACCGGTGGACCGCCCGGCGAGCGACGCGACCGACGCGGGAGCACCCCCCGAGTGGCCGGGACGTCCTGCTGATCCGCGGGTGTTCGGAGTCGCGCTGCTGGTGCTGGGCCTCGCTGCGGCCGGCCTGGCCACCCAGCCCGGAGCGGTGCAGGCCGCACCGACCCGACCCGCCGCGACCGCCTGCCCGACCCCGTCCCGGTCCGTCACGCCGTCGCGCAGCCCCTCCACTCCCACCAGGACGCCGACCCCGACACCGAGCGTCAGCCCGGAGCGGGACGGCAACATCATCACCGACATCCTGGATGGAATCGGGGACCTGTTCAACGGTGGACGCGACGAGAAGACCGCGACGCCGTCGGCCACCCCGACCGCCAACCCGTCGGCGAAGCCGACAGTCACGCCGACGGCCCGTCCCGGGTCCACGGCCTGCCCGTCACCGAACCCGGGCGGGTCAGGTAAGCCCGGGGCCACGACGCCCGACAAGCCGGACAAAGCGGAGCCGGGCAAGCCGCTGCCCCGCATCGCGGCCGACCCGAATCTGCCGATGGTGGGCGAGACGCCGTCCAAGCTCACCGGCTCCAAGGTCACCATGACCGGGCTGCGGTTCGACGGGACCACCGAGCTGCGGACCGAGAAGGGCAGCCTCAAGGTGCTGAAGTTCAGCATGCGGGAGGCGGTGACCGACGACTTCCTGCTGGTCGCCGACGGCCCCGACGGGCGCACCCAGCGGTACAAGACCGACCGGCTGACCGTCCGCGGTGACGTGGCCTTCTACTCCACCCGGTTCGTCGGCAAGCTGCTCGGCATCAAGCTCACTCTGACCCCGGACCTGCCGTTGCCGGACGGGATCCCGGTCACCCTGCCGATCTCGATCACGTTCACCGACCCGGTCATCGATCTGGCGTTCGTCACCAGTGACACGCTGACCGCCCGGCCCTCGTTGGCGCTGGCACTCGGCTGAACGACAACCGTCCCGATGGCTCCGGGTGCTGGCGGTACGACGAACCGCCAGCACCCGGGCCGTCAGAGACTCAGAGCCGGGCCAGCGCCCGACGCAGCGGGTCGAGACCCAGCGCACCCAGGTCCAACGCCTGCCGGTGGAACTCCCGCAGGTCGAAGTCGGCACCCTTGCGGGCCTTGGCGTCCTCGCGGGC
>NZ_JAGPXZ010001016.1:0-1808 GCF_018070305.1 Micromonospora sp. M51
AGATCAGCGGGTAGAGCACCACGGCGACGATCGCCAGCAGGATCAGCAGTCGCAGCACGGGGCGTCCGCCGGCTCGTCGGCGGGCGTTCGGCGCTGCTGCGGTCGTCGGGGTCACCGCCACCATCACCGGTCCTCCCCGTCGGAGTAGTGCACCCAGAACCGTCCGGTGCTGAAGAAGACCGCGGTGATGACCGCGATGGCGATCAGGAAGACCCAGGCCATCGCCGAGGCGTAGCCCATGTTCAGGTCGGTGAAGCCGGTGATGTACAGGTTCAGCGTGTACATCAGGGTGGAATCGACAGGGCCGCCGGTGCCGTTGCTGAGCACGAACGCGGCGGTGAAGCCCTGGAAGCCGTTGATGGTCTCCAGCACCAGGTTGAAGAAGATGACCGGGGAGAGCATCGGCAGGGTGACGTCGCGGAACTGGCGGAGCCGGCCGGCCCCGTCGACCGAGGCGGCCTCGTACAGCTCGGTGGGCACCTGCTTGAGCCCGGCCAGGAAGATCACCATCGGTGCGCCGAACTGCCAGATGGCCAGCACCATCAGCGTTTCGAGGGCCCAGTCGGGGTCGTTGACCCACGGCTTGCCCGTGATGCCGAAGAGGCTCAACAGCGAGTTGAACGCGCCGTCGCGGTTGAACATGTTGACCCAGACGATGGCCAGCGCCACGCTGCCGCCGAGCAGGGACGGCAGGTAGAACAACCCCCGGAACAGCCCGACGCCGCGCCAGGCGCGGTTGAGCAGCAGCGCCACGCCGAGCGCCGCGGCCAGCTTCAGCGGTACGGCGATCAGCGCGAAGGTCAGCGTCACCCGCACCGCCTGCCAGTACGACGGGTCGGCGGTGAACATCCGCTCGTAGTTGGCCAGCCCCACCCACTCCACCTCGGAGAAGGGGGTGAGGATGTCGTAGTTGGTGAAGCTCAGGTAGAGCGACAGCAGCATGGGGATCGCCGTGACACCCATCAGACCGATGAGCCACGGCGACAGGAAGACGTACCCCGCCAGACCTTCGCTGTGCCGGAAGCGCCCGGGCCCACGCCTCTGCGGGTGGGCCCGGGCGGATCCGGGGCCGCGTCGGGTCGGGTCGGGCGCCGTGGTCAACGCCACGAACGGCTCCTCTCCTCGCTTCGGGGGGCGGTCAGGCGATGGCGGACTTGCACGCCTCGACGAACTGGGCGGCGGCTTCGGCGGGGGTGGCCCGGCCGTACTGCGCGTTCTCGGCGGCCTTGATCAACTCGGACTTCACCTTGCTGTGGCCCTTGATCGGCACCTGCGGGGACTCGCCGAACTTCTGGGTCAGCTCCGCCTCGACGGCGATGGACTGTTTCATGGCCGGGTCGGTGGTGTCGTCGCTGACCACCCGGCGCAGGTCCAGGTTGGACGGCAGGCCACGGTCGGTGCCGAGCAGCTTGACCGCCGCGACGTCGTTGTTCAGGAAGTTGATCACGTCGACCGCGACGTCCTTGTTCTTGCTGCCCTTGAACACCGACCAGTACATCGACGCCCGGGCCCACTGGGCGCTGGGGTCACCGGGATAGGCGATCACGCCCAGCTCGTCCTTGGTGTTCTTCTTCAAATCCGGCATCTGGTTGGCCCAGACCCAGGAGGTGGCCGACTTGCCGGTGACCACCAACTGCTTGGTGACGTCGCTGGAGTTGCCCTCGTGGATGACGTCGGCGGTCGGGGTGGCCTTGCGGTCCCGGGCGCCCTTCCACAGGTCGAACCACTTGGTGACGTCCTCGGCGGTGAAGCCCAGCTCCTTGCCCTTGTAGAGGTCCTTGCCCTGCTGACGCAGCCAGACCCAGAGC
>NZ_JAGPXZ010001017.1:0-1807 GCF_018070305.1 Micromonospora sp. M51
GCTCCGCGCCGCGGCCTCGGCGGACGGCTGTTTGCTGCTCCTCCCCCTGCTCGGCTACGCGCTGCCGTGGCTGATCGGCGGCCCGGCGCTGCACGACGTCCTTGTGGCACCGCTGGTCGGGCTCGTCGGGTTGGCGCTGGGCCGCCTGGTGACCGACCGGCGACGCCGGGCCTGGATCGCCGCCGGCCTGCTGGCCAGCGCCACGTTGCTGCTGATCGCGGTGCCGCTGCTGTGGCGACCGCCGTCGGCGCCGCCGAACCCGGGCCTGCCGGACCGCGACTACCCGCTGGGGCTCGCCGTCGGGCTGGCTGTCGTCTGGGCCGCGATCGCGATCGTGCTGATCGTCGCCACCGCTGTCGACCGGCGCGTCACGCATCGACGAAGCGACAGTCGCTGAACCCGCCCCACGTGTTTCTGCCATCCGTCGCCCAGGAGGGTCACCCCCATGTCTGCAGCAGAGATCAGCCCGACCGATGGCGCGCCGGTCGGCGTGATCGGCGGTTCCGGTTTCTACGAGTTCCTCGACGACGTCGCCGAGGTCACCGTCGACACACCGTACGGAGCGCCCAGCGACCTGCTGTCCGTCGGGAGTCTCGCCGGACGGCCGGTGGTGTTCCTGCCCCGCCACGGACGCCGGCACACGCTCCCTCCTCAGCGCATCAACTACCGGGCCAACCTGTGGGCGCTGCGCGCACTCGGCGTCCGCCAGGTGCTCGCGCCGGGCGCCGTGGGCGGTCTGCGCCCGGAGTTGGGCCCCGGCACCCTCGTCGTACCGGACCAACTGGTCGACCGGACCAGCGGCCGCGAGCAGACCTACTACGACGGACGGGCCGGCGCGGACGGGCAACTCCCCCCGGTCGTGCACGTGCCCTTCGCCGACCCCTACTGTCCGGTCGGGCGGGCCACGGTGGTGGACGCCGCCCGCACCACCGGTTGGCGGCCGGTCGACGGCGGCACCATGGTCGTCATCGAGGGGCCCCGGTTCTCCACCCGCGCCGAATCGCAGTGGTACGGCCGGGAGGGCTGGTCGGTCGTCGGCATGACCGGTCATCCCGAGGCGGTGCTGGCACGTGAGCTGGCACTGTGTTACACCGCGCTGTCACTGGTGACCGACCTCGACTCGGGCGTCGAGGTCGGCCAGGGGGTGACGCAGCAGGAGGTGTTCACCGTCTTCGCCCGGAACGTCGATCGGCTGCGCGTCCTGCTCGGCGAGGCGGTGAGACTGTTGCCGGCGGGCCAGGGGGCGTGCCCGTGCGGCCAGGCTCTGGCGGATACCCCGTCGTAAGAGTTCCGAAAGGGTTCGCGACGCGTTCGACGACATGCGCGGCCGTACGCTGCGGGGGTGGGAAAACGGATGTTCCGGTCGCCGGTGGTCCGGGCTGGTCTCGCCGCAGCTGTCGTCGTGGCGGCGCTGGCCCTCTACTGGTTCCAGCCGTGGAAGCTGGTCACCGACACCTACGTCGACGAGGCGTTGCCCGGGGTGACGCCGGCATCGGCCACCCCGATCCCGTCGTCCCCGGCCCCCGCGGCCTCGGCAGCCGCCCCGGCGGCGAACGAGATCCTGACCGTCGGCGAGTTCGTCACCCATGAGCACCGCACGACCGGCACGGCCGAGATCCACCGGCGCGCCGACGGGCGCCACCAGCTCGTCATTCGGGAGCTGAACACGTCGAACGGTCCAGACCTGCGGGTGTGGCTGACCGACCAACCCGTCCTGCCGGGCACTGCCGGCTGGCGGGTGTTCGACGACGGCGAATGGGTCGAGCTGGCCAGGCTCAAGGGCAACAAGGGCAACCAGGTGTACGAG
>NZ_JAGPXZ010001018.1:0-1804 GCF_018070305.1 Micromonospora sp. M51
GCCCAACGGGAGCCCGCGCGGCACCCCGTCGATCGTGCGCCGGGACACCAGCACGGTCTTCGACCGGTCCGCGCCGACGATGAGCAGCGCCGAGGCGTAGTTGAGCACCGGGTGCAGCTTCTGCTCGCGGTAGACGAACCGGGCGCCGGACTCCTTCTCCACGATCACCGCGCCCGGGTCACGCCACCCCTTGCCGCCGCCGGCGAACAGCCCGTAGAGGGCGAAACCGCCGAGCCCGATCGCCGCCACCAGGACGCTGGCCAGGCCGGCACCGGCCAGCCGCCGAAACGGCGACTGCGCGGGATCGGTCTCCCGCATGACCAGGGCGGCGACCGCCCGCTGGACGCTGAACTGGTAGGAGTGCAGCTGGTCCTGCCGCGACGGCATGAGTCCCCTCCGGTGGATCGGCCGGGCACAGGATATGCGCTGCGTCGATGTCCCGTGGACCCTGCGTGGCCGTCGGTGGCGGGGCAACCGGTACCATCCGGGGACGAATCCGGCGGCGAGAGGGCACCCGTGGGCGCGCGTTTCGAAGAGCTGGCCTGGCGGGAGACTCCGATCGGCGCGATCAGCCTGCGCCGGCGCCGGGACCCGGCACTCCAGGTCGAGGTGTACGAGGTCAAGCTCGACGACGAGTATCTGATGTCCAGCCTCTTCCCGGTCGCGGAGATCGAGCTGGCCCGGCTCGGCCTCGCCGAGGTGACCGGTGACTCGCTCGACGTGGTGGTGGGCGGTCTCGGGTTGGGCTACACCGCCTGCGCGGCGCTGGGCGACCCCCGGGTGCGCTCACTGCTCGTGGTGGAGGCGATCGAGGACGTGATCGACTGGCACCGGCGCGGGCTGCTGCCGTTCGCGGCGGGGCTCGCCGAGGACCCCCGTACCCGCTTCGTGCAGGCCGACTTCTTCGCGGCGGTCGCCGGTGACACCGGTTTCGACAGCGAGGTGCCCGGTCGACGCTTCGACGCCGTGCTGCTCGACGTCGACCACTCCCCCCGCAACGTCCTGCACCCGAGCCACGCGGCGTTCTACCCGCCGGCCGGTTTACGCCGCCTGGCCGCCCTGCTGCGGCCCGGGGGTGTCTTCGCGCTCTGGTCGGACGACCCGCCGGACGCCGAGTTCACCGCGTCGCTCACCGAGGTGTTCGTGGACGTGCGGGCGCACGTCGTGCCGTTCGCCAACCCGCTGACCGGTGGCGAGTCGGCCAACACCGTCTACGTGGCGCGCGCCGACGGCTGAGCGCCCCGGATCGACCCGCGCATCAGGACCTCAAGGTGTCGCGGCGCGCCGGGCCCACCACCGCGGGGAACCCGAGTCGATCAATCGGCATGGTGCCGGCCGGACGGGGAACGTGTACCCGGGTCGGCCGCACCAGGCGCGGCCGGTTACGGGAGGTCGACATGCGTGCACTGCTCTGGGTCGTCGGCGTGGTCGCCGGTATCCTGATCCTGCTCGGGTTGTTTCTCGAAGCGGTCCGCTGGTTGGTCATCATCGGTGTGATCGCACTGGTGATCGTGATCGTCTGGGGCGTCGTCAAGGGGCGGCAGGCCATGAACCACCAGTCCCGACGACGTTGACCGGTCAGAACCAGTCCGGCCGCATGTCGAGCGTCGTCCGGTCCCGGCTCTCCAGCAGGTCGAACTGCGGCCCCGTGCGGGGCAGCTCGACGGTGAAGAAGTAGCGGGCGGCCTGCCGCTTGCCGGCGTGGAACGCGTCGCCGGCCCCCTCCGGCGGCAGCGCCAGCACCTGCTCCAACCACATCCACGCGATCACCACGTGCCCGACGGCCTCCAGGTAGGTGCTGGCG
>NZ_JAGPXZ010000102.1:0-12223 GCF_018070305.1 Micromonospora sp. M51
ATGCTGCGGCGGATCGCCGCGCTGAGCGTCCGAATCGCCTCCGCGTCGTCCGGGCTCAGCCGCGACAGCTGTTCGAGCTGGTCGTCGACCGCCGGCACCTGCGCCATGACCTGCCGGAAGGCGGCTGTCGTCACGCAGAATCCGGCGGGCACCCGAATGCCGTCGACCCGGGCCAGCGCGCCCAGGTGCGCCGCCTTGCCGCCGACGACCGACACCTGCGTCTCGTCCACCTCTCGAAGATCCACCTGCGGGACCCGGTCGCGGCGGTCCTCGCCCATCGACAACTCACCCACGTCGCGCCCCCGTCACCTCGTTTGTGCTGGTCCGGCCGCCGATTCTGCGCCACGACCGGGGTCTTGCGGCAAGCCCCCAGGTGCGATATACGTTAGAAGTGGCAGGGAGTGTGATCTCCTTGCCGCTTGTTTTTTGGGCGGCCGACCGTGGGCGGCCGATCGCGGCGCTCACTCGTCGGGGCGCGGCTCGATGCGCAGCCGTCGGCCGATCTGCCAGGAGGCGGTGGGCCAGGCCGCGACGAAGCCGGCTATCAGCCCGAGCTGACCGAGGAACCAGAACGTCGGGTTGTCGGGTCGCAGTGGTGGCTCCGGAAAGAACATGTGATGCGCGACCGTCAACCACGCGAACAACGCCGCCTCGAACACGGTGATGGTCAGCAGCTCGATCCTGCCCACGCCCGACAGCGCGTTCCCGACCTTCGCGAGGCCGCGCCCCGGCCCGGCGAAGTACCGGAAGAGCACGGCTATCGTCACCGCCGCCAGATAGTCGCCGGCGTAGCCGACCCAGAGCGGGTCCTTCGCCGGGTCGAATCTCACCGCGAACAGGGCGACCTCGGCGACGAGGAAGCCGAGGGCGCAGTGGGCGCCGCAGCGGGACACGTGGGTGACGACGATGCCCCGGCGGGGCCGTCGCGGTTGATCCTCCCGCCGCCGCTGAGCGAACGCCTCGGGCCGGCCCCAGTTCCAGTAGAGGCGGACGGCGGCCAGGCCGACATAGAGGACGGTCACCAGCCAGACGATCTCCATGACCCTGACCGGCTGACGGTGCCCGCGAAGATAGGTGTCGGCGAGCACGATCGCGAAACTGACCACGCCGACCGTGAGGGACGCCCACGAGAGCGCCACGAGCCACGTCGGTTGCATCCCCGCCCCCTCCGCACTCCGTTCCCAGGGCCTCCCGGAACCGAACGTGAGGGGGGATTCGCTGGCCGGCGTCGGCGGCCGAGGGCACCTCGCAGTCTGTCACGCCGTACCCGGATGGGCCGGAGGATCGGGTGTTGCGCAGGACGGCCGGCTCCGCCGACGAGAAAAGCTAACCTATAGCATAATTTTCGCCGTGCCCCCCAAAAGGGAAATTCCACGGCTAACCCGCGGTTCGGGCCGGTTACTGACCTTCAGCGACGGCGTCTTCGCGATCGCCGTGACACTTCTGGTGCTGGAGATCCAACCGCCGCATGACTTCGAGCACCTCGTCCAGGGGCTCAGGGCGCTGTGGCCGTCGTACCTGGCGTACACGCTGAGCTTCCTGCTCATCGGGCAGGTGTGGGTCAACCACCACGTGATGTTCGACCGGGTCCGGCACGTCGACCGAGGCGTCCTGTTCCTCAACACGCTGCTCCTGATGGTCATCGCGTTCCTGCCGTTCTCCACCTCACTGCTGGCCGACGCGTTGCGGGCAGAGCAGGGGCTGCGCGCGGCGGTCGTCGTCTACGGCGGCACACTGTGGACGGCGGCGGCCCTGTTCAACATCATTTGGGCTCACCTGCGCCGCGCCGGACTACTGGACCCCGGCCTCGGCCCCTGCGGTGCGCGGGCCATCGGCCGCCGATTCCTCCTCGCGCTGGTCTGGATCGGATCCGGCGTCCTCGTCGGCGCGTTCGCGCCGATCGCCGGCGTCGTCATCATCGCCGGCTTCCTGCCCACCTACTACCTGCCCATCCGAGGCGAGTACGGCGAGGACGACCGCGCACCCTAGCTGCCGAACTCGACACCGCTGAGGGAGACGGCGCGGTACGCGGCGAGGCGTTCGGCCTGCCCGGTGACGGCCTTACGGGTGGCGTCCGACAGTCGGCGCCACGGCTGGACGGCGACCGTGAACGTCTTGCCGGACTTGCGGGGGCGCCAGGTGCCGACCAGTTCGCCGTCGACCAGGACCGCGCCCGGGCGACCCAGCACCGGCCACAACTGTTTGGCGTGGGCGCTGTCCGGCACCAGCGTCGCCCGGTCCTTGGCCTGCAGGAACAGGTCGTACGGGCCGAGCAGGCGGGTGCCGGTGCCGTCGGCCGACCCCAGCGCCTCCTCGTCCACGGCCAGCAGGGAACGCACCTCGCCGCCGACGGTCACCTCGATCACGTCGTCGGGCCAGCGTGCCTTGACATCCTTCAGCGGGGCGTCGAGATAGTCGGCCACCTGCTTCGGCGTGGCCGGGCCGAGCAGACGCAGGTACGCCCGGATGAGGTCGAACCGGTCACCCGCAGCGGACGCCTTGCGGAACCTGGTGATGCGCTCCAGGACCGGCGGTGAGGTGTCGAGCCGCAACTCCAGTCCGGCCCGCACGGCGGCGAGACGGAACGGCATCTCGTAGAGGTGCGTGGCGTCGCACGGCCGGCAGAACCGCAGATACGGCTCGGGCAGCGCCGTGGCCAGGCGGCCGGAGACGTCCCCCTTCACCGTCGGTGTGCTGACGATGGCCCGCATCCGGGCGGCGATCTCGTCCAGCGCCGCGAGAGTGTCGATGCCGGCGGCCTTCAACGGCTTCGCGGCGTCGTAGACGCGCTTGCCCGCGTCGGCCTCGGAGAAGGGCTCGACAGCGGCCGCCACCCGCGCGATGTCGGCGCGGCGGTAGAGGTGCGGCGCGCCCCGCACGGTCCACAGCAGGACCACGTCCCGGTCGGACAGCGCCCTCACGTCGACCCCGCGCACCGCCAACGCCCACCGGGCGCCGTCCGGGCCGGTGTTCTGCACCCCGATGTCCAGGACAGCGGTGTCGGCGAGCGTGCCCTCATCCCGGTCGAGCTGTTGGGCCCGGACCCGGAAGTTCATCACCTGGTGCCGATCGACCATGTCTGCACAGTAATTGCAGCGGCGCTTCCGATGGGTCCAGGCGCGCAGCCCGGCGTCCGGAGCGTGGCACACCGCCGGGACGTGCTGTCGGGGTCGGACAGACAGCGTCCCCGGGCCGGGGGAGGGGACTCCCTCCGCGCGGCGATCCGTTCGTCGCGCCACTCAGCCACGGTGATCTCGGAAGGCCGACACCCGGCCAGAGACAGGGAGACGACACTGTGACTCGACACCCGCCCGCGCCCGCCCCGCCACCGACCTGGGCCCGCCGGGCCGGCCACGTGGCCTGGATCGCCCCCGTGCTGGGGTTCATCCCGCTGCACGTGCCGTGGATCCTGGGCATCCCGATGTTCGCCGATCCCGACCGGTTCCGCGAGTGGTACCACGGGCGCGGGCCCGGGGTGGGGGAGCACCCCGTCGACGGGTTCCTGGGCCTGCCGGCCGGTGCGTTCTACCTGGGTCTGCTGTGCGTCCTCGCCGGACTCGGCGGGGTTCTGGCGCTGGGACTCATCAAGGACTGGGGTGTGGTCTTCCCCCACTGGGTGCCGTGGCTGCGCGGACGTCGGGTTCCGCCGTGGGTGCCGCTGACCCCGACGGTGCTCGGCTCCGCCCTGATGATCGGCTACTCGGCGACGCTGCCCTGGCAGTTCGCCGCTGACCTGTCGGAACCCGGCCGGGAGGACATCTTCACCCCGACCGGTGTCCTGATCGGTCTCCCGCTCCTGCTGGCCTGGACGTTCGCGTTGCCGGTGGCCGGCTGGTCCTACTACCGCCGTACCCGACCTGCTGGACCTGTCGCACCACGAGGGTCGCGGGCGAATTGATCACCGATGGGACATCGGCTATCGTGCGCGTCCGTGAAGCAATCTCGTCTGACCTCCGCCCTGTTGATCCTTGCCGCCACCACGGCGATCGCCGCCTGCGGCGACGGCGACAAGGCGACGAACGCCGGATCCACCACCCCCGCCCCGACGTCCGCAGCCCCGTCCTCGGCGGCCACCTCCGCCGCCGCCACGCCGGCCTCGTCCGCCGCGGCGGGCGGCGCGAACGACAAGCAGGTCTGCGAGTCGGTGAAGAAGGCCAACGACGAGATGCGGGCCGAGTTGGTGAAGGTCGCCACCACCGGCGACGCCTCGGCGGCGGACTTCAAGAAGATCCTGACCGAGCTGGAGCAGAAGGTGAGCGCGGTCGCCGCCACCGGCGACGGCAAGCTGGCCGATGCCCTGCGGGCCTTCGGCGCCGAGGCCGCGAAGGCCGCCGCCGCGGCGGACCCGGCGACCGCCGCCGACAATCCGGCCTTCGAGAAGGCCGGCAAGGACATCAGCACCGCGTGCAAGGCCGCCGGAATCAATGTGATCCTCTGACCGACGTAATGCGATGACGGACGGCCCCCACGCCTGAGCGGGGGCCGTCCGTCGACAACGGAGGCGATGGTCAGCCGCGGGCGGGCCTCAGTCGCTGACCGGCTCGACGCGGATGGCCGGCGACAGCGCGCGCAGGAAGTCGGGAGCGTCGAACATCTCACCGGCGGAGGCGACCCCGCTCGCCTTCGTCTGACCATCGAGGATGCGCCGGACCGCCTCCACCGCCAGGGGTGCGCTGACGGCGTAGATGTCGCGGCCACTGGCGACGACGCGGCGGCGCGCGTCGCCGCGACGGACGATGACGTCGACAGTGAACGTCTGCGCCGACCGGCCCAGCCCGTCGACAGCGACCGGCGCCGCCCCAGCAGCCAGGTCGGTGGTGGCGTCGACGGTCATGTAGGTCCGGACCTCGGGAATGACCAGGTGACGGGGGATGGTGACGACGTCGGCCATGCTGAACTCGCCGAGGACGGTGCGCCGGCCCAGCGGCGCGGGGAAGTCCCAGTCCATCCTCGGCAGCTCCCCGCCGGAGTGGTACTCCAACCGGCCCCCGGTGTAGCGGACCCGACGGCCGGCGCGGCGCTCGCGGGACACGACACCCGCGGCGACCGTCCCGGCCGTCGGGTGCCAGCTGCTCAGTCCGGACGCGACGTGCGCCTCGTCGGCCGACGTCCAGTCGCCCATGGCCGTCGTCGCGCGCAGATCGCCGAGCCCGCCGTAGAAGGCCATCGCCGGGACCACCGCGACACCGGCAGCCCGGGCGGGCTCGGTGAAGTGCGTGAACGTGTCGAGGTTGGCCTCGATCTCTGCGGCCACGTCCACGTACGGGATCCTGGCGCGCAGCGCTGCCTCGATCACGCCGGCGGCGGTCGACGCGAACGGGCCGGCGCAGTTGATGACCGCGTCCACACCGGTCAGCGCCACGTCGAGCGAGGCCGGGTCGTCGACCGACGCCACCCGGAAGGGGAGTCCGAGAGACGCCAGCCGGCCCGCGTCGCGACCCACCGGCAACGCATCGAACCCGCGTTCGCTCAATTCCGTCACCACGAACCGTCCGGTGTGCCCGTACGCACCGAACACCGCCACGCTGTGGCCCATCACTGCCCCCTCGAAAGATCGACTGAGCCCAGCCTTCCGCAGCGGCCCGCTACCGACCAGTGTCGGGAACGCCATCCCGCGTACAGTTTCGGACATGGCCCTTGTCGCGATCGCCGCCACCGACGGGATGCTGCACCTCGAGTTGGCACTGGCCTGTGAGGTCTTCGCCCACGACCCCTCCGGCCTGGCCGACCCCTGGTACGACCTGATGGTCTGCGGCCCCGGCCCGGTCCGCGTCGGCCGTTTCCTGCTGGAGCCCGACGACGGGTTGGACCGTCTCACCCACGCCGACACGGTGATCATCCCGTCGGTCGAGGACGTCGACGTGGACGTACCCTCCGACCTGCTCGACGCGGTCCGCGCGGCCCACCGGGCGGGCGCCCGGATGGTCGCGCTCTGCACCGGCGCGTTCGTGCTCGCCGCCGCCGGCGTGCTCGACGGGCTGCGGGCCACCACCCACTGGGCCCACACCGACACGCTGGCCGCCCGTTATCCCCGCATCCGGGTCGACCCGGATGTGCTCTACGTCGACAACGGCACCGTGCTCGCCTCCGCCGGCAAGGCCGCCGCGATCGACCTGTGCCTGCACCTGATCCGCCGCGACCACGGCCCGACCGTCGCCAACGCCGTCGCCCGCCGCCTGGTCGTGCCACCGCACCGCGCCGGCGGTCAGGCCCAGTACGTCACGACACCGGTACCCGCCCGCGACGACCACCCGCTCACCACCCTGTTCCCCTGGGTGCTGGCCCGCCTCGACCGGCCGCTGACAGTCGAGGACCTGGCCCGGCAGGCGAACATGAGCTCGCGCAACCTGGCCCGCCACTTCCGGTCGGCCACCGGCACCACCCCACTGTCGTGGCTGTCGACGCAGCGGATCCGCCGCGCCCAGGAGTTGCTGGAGAACACCGACGACAGCATCGACGCCATCGCCCAGGCAGCCGGCCTGGGCACCGCCACGACGTTGCGTCGACACTTCCACCGCACCGTCGGCGTCCCGCCGGACGCCTACCGGCGTACCTTCCGGGCCACCGGGTGATCCTTCAGAGCCCGCGCGCCGGCTTCGCCGTCAGCTGACCGTGCCGTCAGCGCTGGTCGGGCGTTGCCGGGCGAACGCGTCGCGCCTGCCCCACCGGCCGGGGATGTCCAGCAGCGCGATCCGCCCGAAGGTGGCGGGCAACGCCGGGTCCACGGCCAGGTGGTCCTCGTGTGGGTTGATACCGAGCATGGTGCGGAGCAGCAGCATGGTCGCCCCGCTGGACCACGCCTGCGGACTGCCCGCGGTCGGGTACCGGATCGGGAACTTGGTGGTGTCACGGTCGAACCCGCCGAACGCCTCGGGCAGCCGACCCTCGAAGTAGGTGGCCGCGGACAGGATGCCCTCGGCGATGCGGGCCGCCTCGTTGCCGAACCCGTACCGGCGCAGACCCCAGGCGATGAAGGAGTTGTCGAACGGCCAGACCGTACCGTTGTGGTAGCCGAGCGGGTTGTAGCGGCGCTGCCCGTCGGCGAACGTCCGCACACCCCACCCGGAGAAGAGCGCCGGACCCATCAGGTGCTCCACCACCCGGGGCGCCCGCTCCGGTGGCACGATACCGCTCCACAACAGATGCCCGATGTTGGACGACAGGCTGTCCACGGCCGTGCCGTCGTGGTCGAGCGCGAGGGCGTAGAAGCCGCGGTCCTCAAGCCAGAAGTCCCGGTTGAACCGCTCGTACAGCGCCGCCGCCTCGCTCTCCAGCCGCTCGGCGTAGGCCGGATCACCCCATACGGTACGGGCCAGCCGCGCTGCTCTGATCTTGGCGTCGTAGGCGTACCCCTGGGTTTCGCAGGTGGCCCTCGGGAAGCCCGGCAGCCGCCCGTCGGCGTAGGAGATGCTGTCCCAGGAGTCCTTCCAGCACTGGTTGTCGAGGCCGGTGACCCGGTTACGTCGCTGGTACCAGACGTAGCCGGTGGAGGTCAGGTCCGCGTACCTGTCGATCCAGGCCAGCGCCGCGCGGGCCTCCTGCTCCAACTCCAGCACCAGCGCGGCGTCGCCGCTCCACCGCTCGTACTCGTCGAGCAGCACCACGAACAGCGGTGAGGCGTCCACAGTGCCGTAGTAGGGGGAGTGCGGCTGTTCCTCGAACGCGGCCGACTCCCCGTAGCGCAACTCGTGCAGGATCCGGCCCGGGTCCTCCTCCAGCACGTCGTCGGTCCGGGCGCCCTGCAACGACGCGAGGATCCGCAACGTCGGTGGGGTCAGCGACGGGGTGATGGGCAGGGTCTGCAAGCAGGTCAACAGGCTGTCGCGGCCGAACAGGGTCATGAACCAGGGCAACCCGGCCGCGGGCACGCTCGCGCCGCCGAGCGACAGCGGGGCGAAGCGCAGCGCCGCCAGGTCCACCAGGCTGCGGTGGTAGACCTGCTGGAGGCCGACGCTGTCGGTGTCCAGGGTCGGGGCCGCCGCGACCCAGTCCCGCATGCTGGTGGGCAGGGTGGAGTCGTCCGGCCGTTGGGCCCGCAGGGCGGAGCGCAGGTCGACGCCGTCCGGACGCAGCGCCAGCATGACGGCCTGCAACCGGGTCGACCACTGCTGCCCCGGGCGTAGCCGGACCGCGAACCGAAGGCCGCCCGGGTCGAACTGCGCGGGCTCACTCGCCGACACGACAACCTCACGGTGGTAGGTGCCCCGCCGGTAGCCCAGGCGCAACTCGTTCTTGCCGACCTTGGTGTAGTAGGTGCCGGCCTTCTCCTCGATGTCGAACTTGATCTCGAAGATGTCGGCGAAGTCCGCTTCCACCTCCAGGCGTACGTCGAGCGTCATGTCCTCCTCGCCGTAGTTGAAGATCGTGAGCGATTCGGTGAGGTCCGGGCCGATGCGCCGGCGCCGAATGGCTGACACGTCCGCCTCCACGTAGTCGACCGCCCGACCCGGCACCGCGAAGAACGTCACCTCGAAGTACTGGCTGTCGTCCACCGACAGCGCCGTCATGCACTCACCGTCGACGGTGAGCCGCCAGCGGGACAGGAAGCGGGTGTCGGCGGCGAAGAGGCCGACCGGAGTGCTCGGGGACGACTCCACGTCCCCGCTGGCGTCGGAGACCATGAAGGTGTTCCCGTCGATGCACGCCACGGTGCCCGCGATGTCCCTCACCGGTCACGCCCCACTGTCGGGATCGTCGGGCTGAGACCGGCCGGACGCTCGCGGAAACAGCCGCCCGATGCGCAACGCCAGAGCGAGATCACCGTCGACGATGACCTCGCCCCTGGTGATCGCCGCCAGCCCGTTCACCTCGCCCCGCGCCATCGCGTCCGCGACCTGCGCCGACACCTTGATCACGGTGGTGGCCGGACCACCGCTTTTGATCACCCGCATCTGGCCATGGTCGATGTCCAGCAGCCACTGCTCCAGACGGCCACCGTCGCGGATGTCGAACCGGACACTCCCACGGACCTTGCTGAACCGCGGATCCTGGCCGGCGACCGCCAACCGCTCGAAGAAGTCGCTGGTCTCCGACATCCCACCTCCCCGACCGCCGCTGGTAGAAGCGCACGTCGGTTACCCGGTACCGGCGGCTGTTAACTCCTGGCGTTCCCCGCACTGGCCGCCGCCCGAACGGAGGAAGATCGCTCCCTTCCGGTGACCCGCCGTCATTCGGCCGCCTCGTCACGATCGTCGCGACTAACCTCGCCTCATCGGGACGACCGGACGGTCGGAGGAAGGTCGGTGTCGAAGCTCCCAGGCAGCAAGGGGGTGACCTGGGAGGAACTCTTCTTCGACCTCGCGTTCGTCTTCGCCCTCACCCAGTTCTCCACGCAGCTCCACGAGGATCACAGCTGGTCTGGTATCGGCCGCGCGCTGATCCTCTTCGTTCCGGTCTACTGGGCCTGGGGTGGCGTGACCCTCTACACGAACCAACGGGACATCACCTCACCGCTGGATCGCCTCGGCATCATCACGCTCGGGCTCGGCAGTCTCCTGATGGCCCTGACGATTCCGCGGGCCTACGAAGACCAGGGCCTTCAATTCGTCGTCATCTACCTCGCCGGCCGGGTGATGCTGGCCGGACTCGCCCTCCGCCACCTCCCCGTCTGGCGGTCCCTCTTCGTCGGCCCCTACGGCGTCTTCCTGTTCACCGCACCGCTGCTGCTGGCGGGCGCGCTCATGCACGGCACCGCCCGGGTCGTCCTCTGGGGCGCCGCCGCCACGATCGACGTGCTGAGCCCCTGGGTGGCGAGCCGCCTCGTGGCGCAGCGCCACGTGCAGCCGGCGCACTACGCACACCGCTACGGCCTATTGATCATCCTGATGTTCGGCGAGTCCGTGATCCAGGTCGGGGCGGTGGCCGCCAAGGAGGGGCTGACCCTCGTGCAACTCGTCGCCGTCGGTGCCGCCTACATCCTGGTCAGCGTCCTCTGGTACGCGTACTTCGGCTACGGCCTGTCCGACTTCCGGCAGGCACTGGAACGGGCCCGGGACCAGCCGGACCTGCGCCGGACGATCCTCGTCTACGGCCACCTTTTCTACAGCTTCGGGATCATCACCATCGCCGTCGGCCTGGCGGACATAGTGCCCGAGCCGTTCCACGCACTGCCAACCCGCGAAGCGATGCTCCTCGCCGGTGGCTGCGCGCTGTTCCTCATCACCTTCGCCTGCGCCCACTGGCGAATCCACCACACGATTGCCTGGCGTCGGCTCGGTGCGGGCGCGGCCTGCCTGATCCTGGTGCCGCTGGCCACGCTGATGCCGGCCCTCGCCGCGGTCGCGTCGCTGATCGTGGTGATCGCCGTGATGGTGGCGGCCGAGGAGGCAACCGTCCGACGCCGCGGCGACGCGTCGCACGGCGCGAACGAGGTCATGCCCCGGGAGCAGTCGGATCAGGGGCCCACCACCGAGGCCGACGCCGCGCCGCCGTCGACCTGATCACCGTGACCTGGTGGGCGTCGCGGGCCGTCGGGTCAGCCGAGGTTGAGGTCCACCACGACCGGGGCCCGCCCGACCCGCACGCCCCACTGAACGGTGTCCCGGCGGGCAGCGCCTGATCCAGGGTCGCCGTCTGCTGGGCGGCACAGTGGTTCAGGGAGCGAGCGAGAAGCGGGTCCAGGTGCTCCCGTCCGTGGTGACCAGGGCATGGTCCGGCTCTCCGGTCGACCCGTCGTCGCGCCCGACGAGCCAGGCGTAACCGGGCGCGACACTGACCGAGCCGACGAGCCGGCCGTACTCCCGGGCAAGCGTGAAGGTCTGCCCATTGTCCCGGCTGGCCAGGAGCCTCGCGCGCTGGTCGGGTTCGGTACCCCTGCCAGGAGCGATCGCCAGGAGGGACCTGTCGGCGCCGACCGTCAGGTCGTAGAGCGTCTGCTCCGGCAGGTCGGCGCCGGTATCCGTCCAGGTCTTCGCGCCGTCCGTGGTCCGCAATACCCGCGTCCCACCGTCCCGTGCCTGGACCACCAGGTACCCCTCCTGGTCGTCGAGCCCGACCACAGCCACCGCGTTCGCGTCGTCTCCCACCTCCCAGGTGGTCCAGGTCGCGCCACGGTCGGTACTGCGAGCGACGGTCGCTCCGTCGGCACTACCCATCTGGTACGTCGCCCAGATGCTGCCGTCCGCTGCCGGGTAGAGGCTGAACAGCGGACGCCACGAGGGCGCCTTGGCGCTGAGCCGGTACACCGTCCCGCTCGTCGGGTCCACCGCCAGCGGCTCCAACAGCGGCTGACAGCCGAACCCGCAGAGGACCGGCCGGGCCGTCGCCGGGAACGCCGGTACGGCGACGATCGCGGAGTCCCCGTCCCGCCAGGTGCGGCCGTAGTCGGTGGAGACGCGCGGTAGCCCCGAGTCCGTGACCAGGTAGGACCGTTCGCCGAGTACGGAGAAATTGATGCCGCTGCCCGGCGTCCCGATGGCGGAACCGGCCACACATCTGGTGCCCTCGAAGCGCGCCGCGTCCCAGTCCGACCAGCTCCGGCCACCGTCGCCGGTGTACGCGAAGCGCACGACGCAACCATCCTGCCGCACGTTCACGCCGGTGGCGGGCCCGGTCAGCGTGAATTCGCTGAACTCGGCGGTCGGCGGGTTCGCCGGAGCGACCCGGTCCGGCTCGGCCACCAGCGGTACGACAGACAGACCAACCAGCGCGACCAGTGCGACCGCCACCATCGCGACCGACCGATGCCGGCGGGACCGGGCGATGGATCGCAGCTCGTCGAGGGGCGGCTGCGACACGGCCTCGGTGACCGTGTCCACGTCGAATCCGGAGAACTCACGATTGGACATCGATCCTCCCGGTTTGGCTAGCGTCGGTGGCGGTCGTGGTGGTGTCGTCGGTGTCGGCGAGCAGCGCCGCCAGGGCGACCCGGCCCCGCGACAGCCGAGACTTCACCGTCCCGGACGACACGCCCAGCGTGGCGGCGACCTCGTCCACCGGCAGGTCGACGAGGTAGTGCAGGGCCAGCGCCTGCCGCTGCCCCTCCGGCAGCACGCGCAGCGCGGCGAGCAGGGCGAGGTGCTCCGGGGAGTGGTCGGCGACGGCCGGGGGCGGGCCGATCCGGCGCAGCAGCCCGTCCAGCACCCGACGGCGGCGGTACCGGCTGCGGGCCCAGTTCACCGCGACCCGACGCAACCACGCCTCCGGGTTGTCCAGCCCGGCGAACCGCCCCGGCGACACCAGCGCACGGGTGAACGCCTCCTGGACCGCCTCCTGCGCCTCGGTG
>NZ_JAGPXZ010001019.1:0-1799 GCF_018070305.1 Micromonospora sp. M51
CGCATCACCGTAGGTGGATGTCCGGCGTCGGTGGGGTGCCCATTCCGTTGCCGATGAAGAACCCCGGGTGCGGCGGTTGGTTGTAGGCGGTGTTCTGCCACGCGATGGCCACCCGGTACTGCGGGTCGTGCATCAGGGTGTAGATCCGGGTGCTGGTCGGGGTGGGTGTGCTGTAGATGCGCAACGCCCGGCTGTCGGTGGTCCGCCAGATCACCTCCTCGCGCCAGTCGCCCAGGATGTCGCCGGAGAGCGCCGGGGTGGCCTTGGTGCCGTTGTTGGACGCCACCCCGCTGCCGTCGAGCAGCCGGGTCTCGCCGCCGGTGCCGTACTTGTCGATCCTCGTGCCGTCCAGCAGTTCCCGCACCGGGTCACCGTCCCACCAGGCGAGGAAGTTCGCCGAGGACGGCTTGCGGCCGACGTTCTGCCCCCTGGTGTTGGCCAGTCCGGCGACCGCTGACGACCACGACTCCGCGCCAGGACTGCCCGCCCAGATGTCCGCGGAGACACCCCGGCCGTTGTCGCCGGACGCCGGCGTGGACCAGAGGACCTGACCGGTACGGGCGTCGGCGAAGTAGGAACTGGGCTTGCTGCCGTCCTCGTCGACCTTGAACACCTCCAGTCCGGCGCGGCCCGGGTCGAGGTCCCCGACGTGCAGCGCGTCGCCGTGGCCGTTGCCGGTGGAGTGCAGCAGCCGGCCGTTGTCGTCGATGGTGGCGGCCCCGTACACGATCTCCTGGCGGCCGTCGGCGTCGACGTCGGCGACGGAGAGTTGGTGGTTGCCCTGACCGGCGGCGGCGCCGTTGCCGGAGGAGTTCGAGTCGAACGTCCAGCGCTTGGTCAGCGTGCCGTTGCGAAAGTCCCAGGCCGCGATCACCGCGCGGGTGTAGTAACCCCGGGCCATGATCAGCGAGGGGCGCTGCCCGTCCAGGTACGCGGTGCCGGCCAGGAACCGGTCCACCCGGTTGCCGTACGAGTCACCCCAGGACGACACGGTGCCGCGCGGCGGGTCGTAGTTCACGGTGGAGGCGATCGCGCCGGTCTGCCCGTTGAACATGGTCAGGTACTCCGGGCCGGACAGCACGTAGCCGCTGGAGTTGCGGTAGTCCGCCGACGACGAGCCGATGAGCTGACCGGTGCCGGAGCGGGTGCCGTCGGCGGTCTTCATGGCCACCTCGGCGCGGCCGTCGCCGTCGTAGTCGTACACCTGGAACTGGGTGTAGTGGGCGCCGGCCCGGATGTTGCGGCCCAGGTCGATGCGCCACAACCGGGTGCCGGTGAGTGTGTACGCGTCGACGTAGACGTTGCCGGTGTAGCCGGACTGGGAGTTGTCCTTGGCGTTCGACGGCTCCCACTTGAGCACGATCTCGTAGCTGCCGTCGCCGTTGAGGTCACCGACGGAGGCGTCGCTGGCGCTGTAGGTGTAGCTCTCCCCGCTCGGGGTGCTGCCCCCGGCCGGGACCTGCAACGGCACGTCCAGGTAGCCCGCGCCGAACTGCAAAGCCGGTGCCGACGCCGCCTGCTCGGCGCCGCCCACCACGGCCCGCACCGTGTACGTCGACCCGGCCGCCGCGCCGCTGTCGAGGTAGTTGGTGGCGCCGGTGATCGGGCTGGCGTTGACCCTGGTGGATCCCCGGTAGAGGTTGAACGCCACCCCGGAGGTCTCGGTGCCGAGAAGCCGCCAGGAGACCAGGTTGCCGCCGCCGGAGCGGACGCTTATCAAGCCTCGGTCCAGGTTCTCCATCTGCACCACCCCGGCCGCCGGCGGGGGCGTGGTCGGGGGTGGCGGGGTGGTCGGGGGC
>NZ_JAGPXZ010001020.1:0-1795 GCF_018070305.1 Micromonospora sp. M51
CCAGCACCAGTCGAGCCGGCCGGGGCGGTCGACCAACCGCGAACACGGACCAGAAGGGGGCATCCAGCAGGGTCGCGGCGAGCACTCCCAGCGCGGCGGCCGCCAGCAGCGCGAGCGCGGTCTCCAGGAGGCCACCGAGCGCACCCAACCACGCCCACGGCAGCAGCAGCGCCAACCCGGCGGCGACCGCGAGCAGCGGCACCGGGCCGGGCCGGCGCGGGCGTCGCTGGGGTGCGACCGGCTCCGCGTTCCCGGTGGCCTCGGGCCGGGTGGCGTCGCCGTTCCCGGTGGTCTCGGGCCGCGTGGCGTCGCCGTTCCCGGTGGGTGCCGGGCCGCCGACCGGGCCAACCAGCCCGGGGTACGCCCACCGGCGCGCCGCCCAGCGGACGGCGAGTGCACCGAGCAACGCGACGCCGGCCAGCGCGGCGAGGTACGCCTCGTGGTGCACCGGTGGCACGACCCGCAGCAGGGTGAGCACGCCGAGAGCGAGTGCGCCGAGCAGCCAGACCCGCCCGGTGGCCCGGACCGCCGCCGACCGGGGTGCAACGGCAAGCAGCAGGGCGGGCGTGCCGAGCAGCGCCACTGTGGCCAGGCCGAGCACCGGCCAGAGCCAGCCGAACCGGTCCCGTCCGAAGCCCAGCAGCACCTGGTCGGTGAGCCAGCCGCCGGTCTGGGTGCCCACGGTGACCGCTACCGTCCAGCAGCCGACCAGCACTGCCGCGACCACCGGCCATGGGGACGTTCGAGAGCTGACTGCGGGGTACCCGGGTTGACCGTGCATCCGAGAACCTTACGACCACGGTGAACGGTTCCGGACCGAGTGCCACCTCGAAGAATCGTCGAGATCTTGGACAGTTTCCGTTAGCGGCTAACGGAAACTGTCCAAGATCTCCGACAGGCGAGGGTCGCGAAATGGGCATTTGGGGCTATGCGGCGCGGGCGGCGAAATGTCGACACGTCGGCCCGGCGGTTACGGTGGACGGGTGCGCGACCCCAATATCTCCCGATCCGTCGCCGGTCAGCTCTCACCGGTCCGCCGTGCGTCCGACCTGCGTCGACTACGTGCCGAGCGCTTCGATGTGCTGGTCATCGGCGGTGGGGTGACCGGTGCCGGTGCCGCGCTGGACGCGGCGTCCCGGGGCCTGAAGGTGGCGCTGGTCGAGGCGCGTGACCTCGCGGCGGGCACCTCCAGCCGGTCCAGCAAACTCATCCACGGTGGCCTGCGTTACCTGGAGCAGTTGGAGTTCCACCTGGTCCACGAGGCGCTCACCGAGCGCGGCCTGCTGGCCACCCGCCTCGCGCCGCACCTGGTCCGCCCGGTGCCGATCATGGTGCCGCTGCCGGCGGGGCGGGGCCTGAACCGGCAGGCGCGCGAGGTGACCGGCGTCCGGGTCCGGGACCTGGAGGCCCCGCCCGGTTCACCGGACGCGGAGTTCGAGGTGCAGGCCCGCACCGTCATCGCCGCCACCGGTGTGTGGAGCGACGACATGTCCCGGATGCTCAACGACGTGGGCCTGCGGCCCGGGGTCCGGGTGCGCGCCTCCAAGGGGGTGCACCTGGTGGTGCCCCGCTCGGCGATCACCGGCGAGACGGGGCTCATCCTGCGGACGGCGAGTTCGGTGCTCTTCGTCATCCCGTGGGGCGGGCACTGGATCATCGGCACCACGGACACCGACTGGCGGCTGGACCGCTCCCACCCGGCCGCCTCGGCCCGGGACATCGACTACCTCCTCCAGCAGGTCAACACGGTGCTGGACCGGCCGCTGACCACCGCCGACATCGAGGGGGTGTACGC